>DRQB01000136.1 GCA_011330645.1 Campylobacterota bacterium
CATACTCTCTGCCTAGGGATGTGGAATTTTCAATTTTGAATTCATAGACCATGCCACAGCTATCACCAATAATGTAATCAATCCAACCGAAGGGATAATGCTATTGGAGAAAAGTAAATAGAGTATCCACAGCAAAATAGCCCCCAAAGGAGTCGGTACGCCCTCAAAATATTTGGCAACTTCCCCCTCTTCTACTTTCAGGTTAAACTCAATAAGTCTTCTCAGCCCTGCAATAATATAGCCAATAAAAACCAAACCAACTACTAACTCTTCCAAAGAACTTGTCATTCCACTCTTCAATGCATAAAAAAGTAAAAATGGTGGCATCACCACAAAAGAGAGAAAGTCAGCAAAGGAGTCTAACTGTATACCAAACTCAGTGGAGAGTTTATATTTACGTGCCAACTTACCATCAATGATGTCACATGCACCGGCACACCATGCTAAAATAATCGCTGTAAAAAAATCATTTTTTACAATAAAATAGATAGCAGCTACCCCTAGTGCCACATTAAGGTATGTCACGAGGTTTGCTATATTAAAACGGTTGTCTTTGTCAAATAAGTTCATATTTTCCCTTGTTCATTAAAATACCATTTTACCTTTTTTGTTGTTATGCTATGATTACACATGCAAAACACTCATAAAGATTTTACACAACTCGCACTCATAGGCTCTACTGCTTCGGGAAAGACCTCACTTGGTATTAAAGTGGCCCATCACATGAATGCCTATATCCTCTCTCTTGATTCACTCTCCATTTACAAAGAGATTGACATAGTCTCTGCTAAACCTACTTTG
The DNA here is from genome assembly GCA_011330645.1 of Campylobacterota bacterium. Lineage (GTDB taxonomy): Bacteria > Campylobacterota > Campylobacteria > Campylobacterales > Sulfurovaceae > Sulfurovum. Next base: position 802 of record DRQB01000136.1, read on the forward strand.
GAAGAGCGTGACGGTATTGTACATTTTGGTATTGACTCTCTTTACCCTGATGAAAACTTTGATGTAACACTCTTTATCAAACTTTACCATGAAGTTTACGCACGTTGTTTACAAGATAAAAAGAATCTTGTTATTGTTGGGGGCACCAGTTTTTACCTCAAAATGCTCACTGAAGGTATTTCTACCCTACCTGCTATCTCCCCTAAGACTAAAAAAGCAGCAAAGACACATTTACAAAACTTAGATAAAACGTATGCTTGGCTTTGCACTGTTGATGATGTTTACATGCAAAATATTGCTTCAAAAGACAGCTATCGTATAGAGAAGGCATTACTTATTTACTTGGAAACTGGACTTGCACCTAGTGACTATTTCACCAAGTTTCCTCCCACGCCTACCATAATAAAACCTTTACCTATTTATCAAATAGTTTGGGAGAGAAGTGAACTTAGAAAACGTATAGCATTACGTACAAAACTCATGCTTAATGAGGGACTTATCGATGAAGTCTGTATGCTGGAGAAGAAATACACTCGTGCACCAAATTGTATGAAGTCCATAGGCATTAAAGAGACATTAGCCTACCTAGATGGTATCTATGACAAGAAGATGCTTGTTGAAAAAATCACGACTAACACTGCACGCCTTGCTAAAAGACAAAGTACATTTAATCATTCTCAGTTTGAAAATGTGGTAAAAGGAAGTGTGGAAGAGTTGGAGAAAATATTACTTTTTTAAAAGGTAGGTAGGCAGTACACTGCCGCCTACACTTTCTTATCTATTTACTTAGATTAATATCCACTTGCACTAATCATGTAGTAGAAGTAAGATACCAATGGTTGCACATAGAAGATAGCCCCTACTGTTGCTACCGTTGCCAATCCAATGATAGCCATCAATGGTTTAGAGATGTTATAGTACACTGTATCTACATCTTTTACTGGATCTTTTAAGAACATATACACAATGAGTTTCAAGTAGTAGTATGCTGCAATCGCTGAGTTAAGACCCATAATAATCGCTAACCAAATATACCCTGCATTCACTGCTGCTTGCATCACATAGATTTTACCCCAAAATACTGAGAATGGAGGAACACCTGCAAGGGAAAGCATAAACAGACCCATAACCACTGCACCCATTGGCATGATTTGGATAAGTCCTGCGAACTTCTCGTAAGGGTGATCGTAACGTGCATTAAATCTTCGTTTTTTATGACGAGAAATCCATAACATTGCAAAGGCTCCAAGGTTCGTAAACATAAAGAGTGCATAGTAAAGGAATATTGCTGTATTACCCTCTGTGGTATCAAGCGCAAGTGCTGCCATAATAAAACCGGCATGAGAGATAGATGAGTATGCAAGCATACGTTTTACATCACCTTGAACCAGTGCCATAATGTTTGCAAGTGTCATTGTAAGTACTGCAAGGACTAAGATGGTAATACGTACCCATTCAACACCAAGATCAATATACATACCAAAAATTCTAATACTCACAACAAATGCTGCGATTTTAGGTACGACTGACATATATCCTGCAAGTGGTGCAGAAGCACCTTCGTAGACATCTGGTGCCCAAGTATGGAAAGGGAAAAGCGAAAGCTTAAAGGCAAAGGCTACGAGTAAAAGTACTGATGAACCAAAGATAGCAATCATGAGTCCTGTTTCATTCATACGTGTTGCCATAACTTCTGCTACTTTATAGAGTTCTATAGAACCTGTAAGTGCATACACAACTGCTGAACCCATTGCAAAGAATGCAGCTGCAAGCGCACCCATGGTAAAGTATTTCACCGCTGCCTCATAAGAGTTTGCTCGGTTGTGAAGTGCAATCAGTGTATAGAGTGCCAATGATGCTGTCTCAATCCCTACAAAAATAAGGATAAGGTTATCTGTTGCCACCATAAACTGGAATCCTGCAATCATAAATAAGAAGAGTGCAAAGAACTCTGGATACGAATACTCATGGAAACGCTTAGACGTCAGTGCCAATGGTATAAATATCATTGAAGCACCAATAATCATCAGCTGTGAAATAATTGAAATGCCATCAATCAACATCACATCAAAAAATCCACGTTCATTCACGGTCAAACCAAGTACTGCACCAAAGTCAATAAAAAGGACAAGTACAGTAAGCATCACATAAAGTGACTTATCTAGTTTCTCATTAAATAAATCAATAAGAAGAATAATCAAACCACCTGCAATAGCAATAAGCATTGGTGCAAGGGTAATAAGGTTTAGGCTCTCTAAACTCACGTTAATAGGCTGTAACATTAGTTCACCTCCTTACTTGATTTTGAAACTTTTATCATATCTTTTGCCTCTTGTGTAATGGCTTTTTCATCCATAAAACTTAACATTGCTTTGACTGAATTATCTATAGGTTCAAGAATTGGTTTTGGATATACCCCTAACCAAATGACAATGACTACCAATGGTACAAGGGACCATGTCTCTTTATTGTTCAAATCACTTAATGATTTATTTTCATCTTTTGTGACAGGTCCAAAGAAACTCTGTTTATAGATTCTAAGCATATACACAGCCCCAAGGATAATAGATGTTCCACCTAAGATTGTCATGATTGGTGAAACTTGATAAAACCCTAAAAGAACCAAAAACTCACCAGGGAACCCCATGGTAAGTGGTAGACCGACTGCTGCCATAAGCATGATTCCAAAAATCACTGCATATTTAGGCATCACTGAAGCCAATCCACCAAATTCAGATAAGAGTTTGGTATGTCTTCTATCATAAATCACACCGACAAGCATAAAGAGTGCCCCAGAAACGATACCATGTGATAACATTTGGAACACTGAACCACTGACACCCTCTGCATTCATCGCAAAGATACCAAGCATAATAATACCCATGTGTGATACTGAAGAGTACGCAATCACTTGCTTCATATCTTTTTGCGCATACGCAACCATTGCTGTATAGATAACCATAATAAGTGAAAGTACTGCCACTGGAGTAATAGCCATGACCGAAGCATCAGGGAACATCGGAAGTGAAAATCTTACAAAACCATAGGTACCCATTTTAAGGAGTACAGCTGCAAGAATCACCGAACCGATTGTAGGTGCTTGACCATGTGCATAAGGAATCCATGTATGAAATGGAAACATCGGTACTTTAATAGCAAATCCAATAAAGAATGCCGCAAAAAGCCACAACTGATAATTGACAGGAAGCACCAGAGCGTACCAATCTGTAATCGCAAAGCTCCATACCCCTGTAAGGTTATGGTAGATGTATGCTACAAATAACATACCTACTAACATGATAAGTGAACCTGTAAATGTATAGAGGAAGAACTTAATAGATGCATATATTCTTAATGGACCACCCCATGCACCAATGATATAAAGCATCGGTACCAAAGAAAGCTCCCAAAATAAATAGAAGATAATCGCATCAAGTGCTACAAATACACCTATCATTGTCATCTCCAAAAAGAGCAATGTAACAATCATATTTTTAATATTCTTAGTGACAGACATCGAAGTGATACCAATAAGTGTCATCAATGTTGTCATAATAAGGATAAAGAGTGAAATACCATCAACTCCTACATAATACGATATACCCATATCTGGAATCAATGGTATCATCTCTACAAACTGCATACCTGCATTAGACATATCAAAACTAAACCATAACCATAATGAAAGTACAAATTCAATAGCGGCTACGGTAATACCATACGCACGTGCACTCTCTTTATCTATCACAAATCCAAGCAATCCTGCAACTGCTGGGAAGAATACCAATATACTTAAAATATTTTCCATTTTTACCCCTTAAACTAACATCGCTGATACTGCAGCAATTACCAATAATACAACGCCACCTACAGCCATCCAGTTTAGATAGTTAGACAGGTTACCTGTTTGCATACTTCTTGTGCTATCACCTGTTTTATAGAGTGCTTTAGCAATATTATCAACCGTTGCATCAACAATTTTCAAGTCCACTTTTTCCCAGAATACTTCTGATGCTATCTTGTATGGTTTTGTAATAAACTCTTCATACAATTGTGGTATATAGTACTGATTTGCAAGTAATTTATACGCAAAAGAGTTTTCAAGCTTTTCATCTCTTTTGAGTCCTTTGGCATATTTAACATATGCCAATAAGATACCACCTATCGCAAAGGCTGAAACGATGAGTGTCAGCCAAACCACCATGTGGTGCGTATGCTCACTCATATGATAATCTGGTAAAAGATTTGTTATAAATGCTTCATATTGATGCATACCAAAACCAGCTACCATTGCTAAAATAGCCAATGGAGACATCGCAACAAGTACATATTTGTACATTTCATGTGGATGGATACCAAATTCTTTGTATCTTTCATCACCATGGAAGGTTAAGAAGACTTGTCTAAAGCTATAGAATGCTGTCATACCTGCTGTAATAACAAGCACTGCCCATAGAACATACGTACCTTCATTAAAGGCTGTTTCAATAATGGCATCTTTTGAAAAGAACCCAGCAAATGGGAATATCCCTGCTAGTGCAAGGGAAGCCAATCCCATATATGCCCATGTCCAACGCATTGTTTTTTTCAATCCACCCATTTTAAAGATGTCAAGTTCATCATGCATCGCGTGCATCACATTACCTGCACCTAAGAAGAGTAAGGCTTTGAAGAATGCGTGTGCGGCAAGGTGAAAAAGTGCTATCCAATACGCACCAAGGCCAGCCGCTGCAAACATATACCCCAACTGTGAAAGTGTAGAGAAGGCAATAATTCTTTTCAAATCTCTGTTTACCAGTGCCATAGAAGCAGCAAAGAAAGCAACAAAGGTACCAAGACTTGCAATAAAGAATGATACTTCAGGTGTCATTGCAAACAGTGGGTTTGCACGAATGACTAGGAATACCCCTGCTGTTACCATCGTAGCTGCGTGAATCAATGCAGAAACAGGTGTAGGACCTTCCATTGCATCTGTAAGCCATGTATGAAGTGGGAATTGTGCTGATTTACCCATCGCCCCAATAAAGAGTGCAAAAGCAGACGTGGTTAAAATAGTCTCACTTAAATATGGGAGTTGTGCAAATACTTCGTCATACTGTAAAGAACCTGTATTCCAGTAAATAATAAAAATCCCTATAAGCATACCAAGGTCAGCGATACGGTTCATAATAAATGCTTCATTGGCTGCCCATGATGGAGAAATTGAAGGATTTTCTTCTCTTGTGACATCTGCTTTATGATACCAAAAACCAATAAGAAGCCATGAACACACACCTACTCCTTCCCATCCAATGAAAAGACCTGCAAAGTTATCTGACATGACAAGAATCATCATAGAAAATACAAAGGCGGAGAGGTATGAGAAAAATCTGTTAAAACTTTTATCATGGTCCATATACCCAATAGAATACACATGTACAACTGTAGAGACTAATGTGACTACAGTCATCATCGTCACAGATACCTGATCAACCACAAAACCAAATGGTATATGAAGGTCTCCTGCACTAATCCAATCCATCATTGTTACATGAATCACATTTCCTGTTGTGTAAAGATTAATCGCCAAAAATACAGAAGATATAAATGAAATAGCCAGTAATGAAGAGGCAACAATACCTACAAATACTTGTCTTTCACTCATACCAAACAACGCTGCAAATAGAGAACTTGCAAACGGTGCAAAAAGTGCTATATATACTAAATTTTCCATCATTATCCTCTCATATTTGCTAGGTCATCTAAGTCTAGAGAACCATGTTTTTTATACAGTACAATCAAAATACCAAGTCCCACTGCTACTTCAGATGCTGCAATAGCGATAATAAAGAAAGCAAACATTTGACCTGTCAAATCATTATAATAATGAGAAATCGCTGCAAATGCAATATTGACTGCATTAAGCATAACCTCTGTTGCGAAGAAAAGCATTAAAAGGTTTCTTCTTCTAAGTACTCCAATCAATCCTATTGAAAAGATTATCGCTGATACTATAAGGTAGTGAGATAAACCTATCATTTTTCATCCTTTACTACTAAAATTTCATCATCAGCTGCCATGTCTTCTGTAAGTGATGTATCCATCTTCTTACCTGCAAGAATAATTCCTGCAATCATTGCAACAAGTAACATCACCGCTGCTACTTCAAATGGGATAAGATACTTAGTAAAAAGTACAATACCGACATCTTGTGCATTACCTACACCATCATGCATAGGATAAAGTGCTTGGATTGCATCTGAGTGAATAGGTGCTGCAAATATAAGTACAAGTACCAATGCAGATAAACCACCAAGTAAAAATACTAGTGCATTGCTTGTATTTTTCTCTTTTATATCTCTTGTTGCATCAAAGAACATCATCGCAAATGAATACAGTGCCATAATAGCACCCACATAAACGATGAGTTGTACCACACCTAAAAAATCTGCCCCCAAGATAAAAAAGAATCCTGAAATCAACACCATCGCAGACGCAAGTGATGTCATGGCATAGAGTATATTTTTACTCATAACAGTGATTAAAAAAAGTCCAATCGTTAATGCAGAAAAAAGATAAAATGCAAATCCTTCAATGGTCATAAAAGATGCTATAAAATTACTAAACATATATTCCCCCTCCTAATACGCTAATGGCGTTTGTTTAATGTTATCGTCAGCATTTGGAGAAACTGCACCAAAACCATCATACTCTTGTTGTAGATTAAGCTTATCAATAGGCGTCAACATATCTTCAAAGAGAGAGTAACTTGCACGTTGTTCTGATGCATTTTCATAACGAGGTCCATGTACGATAGCAAGTTCTGGACATACTTCTGCACAATACCCACAGAAAATACAACGTCCAAAGTTTATCGTATACTCACTTACCTCTTTACGTTGATTTTCATCATAACGTGTGTCCATAGAGATACAGTTAGAAATACATATCTTTTCACATAACCCACATCCGATACATCTATAGTTACCAGACTCAAGAAGTCTTAACATATCGTGAATCGCTCTATATCTTGGTGATATAGGTAGCTTTTCAAAAGGATACTTCACTGTATGCATATCGTTGGCAAAAAGTGCTTTAAGCATCGCTTTCATAGTTACCCATAGTCCTACAAAAAGTTCACCCTTAAATGTTCTTTTAACCACTTGTTTAAACTGGCACCAACCACCTTTGGGGCTATGCCCTAAATCTAAGTTAGTGTAGTTTTGTGTACCTACATTTCTGTTTTTAAATTGTTCTAAACTCATACCTACTCCTTATACCATCATCACTAATGCTGTAATCACAATGTTTACAACTGCCAATGGCATTAATACTTTCCAACATAACCACATCAACTGATCTGGTCTTACATGTGGCCAAGCTGCTCTTACCCATAACATTAAGAAGAAGAAAAATGCTATTTTTGCCATAATAAATATCCAACCTATTGCACCAGCTGCATCATATCCACCTAAAAAGACAACCGCTGCAATGACTGAGACTGTAATCATATTGGCATACTCACCGATGAAGAACATACCCCATCGCATACCTGAATACTCAGTTGCATACCCTGAAACTACCTCTGCTTCATGTTCAAGAAGGTCAAACGGTGTCCTGTTTGTCTCTGCAAATCCAGCAATAAGGAAAAGTACAAATGCCACAGGCTGTTTCCAAATAAGCCAATTTCCGATACTTCCTGCTTGATAGTTGTTGAAATCGACAAAAGAAAGGGAACCTACTAACATAATAGGAGCCAAGATAGAGAGTCCTGTAACTACTTCATACGATAAAAACTGTACCGCTGTTCTAGCTGCACCGATAATTCCCCATTTATTTGCTTGTGACATACCAGCAAGTAGTGGTCCATACAGTCCTGCTGCCATCATCCCAAGAACAAATAAAACACCAATATTTAAATCTGCTGCAATGGAAGGAACAAAGGTACCTCCAAGTACAGGTATCCATGAAGGAATTGTGAAGTCTGGGAATACTGGTACTGCTGCTAATGCAATAAATGCTGTTGCTGCGGTAATCACTGGTGCAATTTTAAAAATAAATGCATTGGCATTTTGTGGAACAATATCTTCTTTGGTAAAGAGTTTTATTCCATCTGCTGCGATTTGCAATAATCCATAAGGACCTACATGCATAGGACCAAGACGTCTTTGCATAAATGCAAGTACTTTTCTTTCTATAAATGTACCAAAACCTGCAATGGCAGAAATCACAGCCAAAATAATCACGGCTTTGATAATGACACCAACAGCAGTTACCTGTGGTAAATTTTCTACGAGCGTTGTTTCCATATTACACCTTTCTCAATGTTACTGTTTTGTAGCGAGATGCACCAAAGAGGTCATACACACCTTCAGCCGCTTTAAAATCTGGTACTTTTACAATATCACCTATGATTTTTTCATCTGCTACAACATCTAAAGTAATGCTTCCATTGTCAAAGACAACTTCTACTTTATCCCCTAAGCTTTCGGCTTTTTCTTTACTTGCATAAAGCGAGAATGTTTCAAAAATCTCATGTGACTTGTCTGTAAAGTCATTAAACTGTCTAGCAGGATTACATCTATAAGCGATATCTCCTTCTAGTACAGCACCTTCATCATATTTTTCTACTTCTGGAAGTTCTGTTTCTACATTTGATGTTTCAAGTCTGTATCCACGGTTGTCTGTACCATCATTTTCAAATGCATTTGTTAAATCATCAAATGCAATCGCCTTAAATCCTCTATCTGTTGGAAGTTTTACTGTCCAATCGATAGTTAGTTCTGGAGCACCGACAAGTGCTTGCATGAGATCATTGAGCTCATATCCATTATATTCAAGAGCTGCATTGGTAGGGAGTACACGCTTATTAATATTAGTGAGCGTACCTTCCTGCTGGTTCATTGCAGGCATATCCAAGTCACCAGAACCCAGCGCAGAGAGTTTAAAGTCACCATTTTCGTTATATCCAACAGTGTAACCACTCTGTACATCATCAAGATCACAGATGAGTGCTACACCCAATGCATTTGACTTAGGAGGTGTCATCACTACATCAATGTCACATGTTGCTTCAACAAGGGCTACAAGTTTTGCAATATTTTCTGCTCTGTCATGGTAGTAAAGGTCTTCACCCAACATCATAGAGAATGACTCTTTTTTCTTCATCATCTTCTCAAATGCAGCATCAAATTTAGAAGCATCACCACCAAGTAGCTCTACAAGACCGTTGGTTACAACAGTAATCTCTTTGTCGACCATCTCAGTCACTTTTTTAGATACTTCTTCCTCTTCGCCAGTCTCTTCGTTAAGTACCATCTCTTTGACCGTTTTTACTTCTTTCTCTTTAATCGTCTTAGTCTCAGACTTTTTAAAGCTGTCGATATAAGATTTTACATCTTCAGGAAGTTTGTCTTTGTCTGCAAACAAATCAAGTACCAAATAAAGTGCGGCCTCTTCCATGCCTACCTTATGATTAAATACTTCAACTGTTTTACCAAAAGTTGGAATAAGTGTATCTCCTACTGGATGGAAATAAAGTCCTGCACCTTTATTGAGCTTTTGCACATTATTAAATGCATATTTCATGGCTGGAGAATCATTTCTAAGTGCTGCACCAATTGAGATTACAAAATCAGACTTTTTCATGATAGTATCAGTATCTGTTGTCCAAAGGCTGTTTCCAGATGCTGCTTCATAGTGATTTAAGAATGTTTGGAAGGCTTTAACTTCAGGATTATAAAGTTTTACACCCATTTTCTCCTTGAGTGTTTGAAGCATCATCGCTTCTTCATTGGTGATCATCGCGTTAAAACGAATTGTCTCCGCTTTTTTGAAGGCTTCTACTGCTGCTTCAAAGGCTACCTCATCTTTACTCACGTTTTTATTATCAAAATCATAGGCAAAACGTGCAGAACCATCAAGAGAAACATAATTCCATTCATTCGTAATACGATAGATGCGTTCTGTTCTATCTTCTATCGATGTTGGTTTTACTTCATAATAAATCTGAGCACCATCACTTGAGTGCGCAGCTACAGCTGGAACTCTTTTTAAATCCCACGCATTTGATTGGTAGACAAAATCACGTGAAGCCAATGCACCTACGGGACATACTGCAATACACTCACCACAATCTGAACAATTTGTATGTTCTGTACCATTACTAGGCGCAATCACAGATTTTTGAAGTTTATTCCACATAGAGTATGCATCTTTAGGCATGGACTCTTTATACCCTTTATCAAGTTCTGCACCCCCGCGTTTTACGGTAGTAATCGCTGCATCACCTATCATATCTTTACACACTGTAGTACATCTTTCACAGACAATACAAAGACCTGCATCGTAATGTAATACTGATGACCAGTTCACTGTTTCACGTTTTGTATCAGGTATCATGTATGATTGTGAGTCTACAGCAAGTTCAAGTGTATAATTTTGTAATTCACATTCACCAGACTTATCACACACACCACATTGCAGTGGATGGTTTACATCATAAACTTCCATAATAGCTCTACGCTCTTCAAGAATGTTTGGTGTATCAATAGTGACTTCCATACCTTCTTTTACTTTAGCATTACAGGCATATACTTGTTTTCCATCTGCTTCTACAAGACAAATACGACATGCCAGTGTTGGCGAACATCTTGTCAAGTAACATATAGCTGGGATGAAAACATCATTGGCACGTGCGGCATTAAGGATATATTCACCCTCTTTTGCCTTGTATTCAATGCCGTCAATTTTGATAGTAATCATATTATCTACCGTTTGAACTTCACTCATATTAGCTTCCTATCTTTTGAATTTCTACTCTGCTAAATCTATAAGAGGATACCAAAGGGGTACTTAAGCCCATATCATATGTAGGGTTAAGTGCAATGGTTCCTTTCATAGATGTATCAATCTTAAACACACGTTTGAATGTCACCCCATCAATAGTGAAAGAAACACCTTCTCCATCACTTAGTTTTGTTGCCGTTGCAAACTGTTGTGAGCCCACTAAAAAAGCTTCCTCTTTCAAGGGTTCACATAGATATGTAAATGCTGAAAACTGTTCTTTTGGGTTGCATGTATACACGACTGCTCCATCAAAACCATCTAATTCAGCCACCTCTTCTAAAGTCTCATCCAAAGGTGTTTCACATGCTCTCAAAACATATCCTCTATGCTCAGTTCCCACAGTATCAAAATAGTCTGGAAGTATGTCAAACTCTATATTCTCAAACCCTTTGTTAAAAGGAAGAGCTTGTGTATACTCGATAGTATATTCAGCATCTAAACCTAGAGCATTGGCAATATCATTTAAGACATACCCACCATAGGGTTGTGCCACATTCATAGGAACCACGCGCTTATCATTGCTAGTGAGTGTTCCTTCTTGCTGATTCAATGCCGGCATATCTAGACTATTTTCACCTATGGCACCTAGTGCCGATAATGTAAAATCAGCTTCAACGTTATATCCAACACTGCTGCCTGTTGCTTCATCATCAAGGTCACAGATGAGTGAGACACCCATAGCATTCCCTGCTGGAGGCACACAAACCACATTAAAGTCCGTATATTTCTCTACCAGTGCAAGAATTTTAGCTATCTGCTCCGCTCTTGGGTGTGCATATAAATCAGACCCAATAACTAAAGAAAACCCATTCTTTTTAAGCAGTGACTTTCTAAGAAGTTCTAACTCCTCTTCTCCTACATTTGACTCGGCAGAGAGGTTACCTATGTCTAGGTCATCCAAAAATGATTTTATGTTTTCTGGTACATCCACATCACGAAGAAGTGTCTCTACAAGTAACGCGCTCACACCTTCTTCACTTCCTGGCTCATATTTCATAAACTGCGTGACAATGTTTTTCATCTCTACATCTTCTATCGGATGCATATAGGCTACTCTTGCTCTATGCCATTTTGATGCCATATTGATATGATACTTCACTGTCGGTGCGTCATCATAAATTTTTGTTCCAAGTATGATGATAGCTGTCGATTCTGAGATACCCTTCAGTGTTCCAGAATGAAGATGTTTCCCTGTGACAGAAGCATAGGCACGCATAAATTTCTGATAGGCTCTTGCTTCAGGTGAAATAAGTTTCGCACCTGTACGCTCTTTTATCTTCTGTAAGATATAGGCCTCTTCATTTGTGATTTGTGGAGCAAAAAGAATACTCTGGGCATTTTTCACAGCTTCCACTGCTTTTTCAAATGCTTTGGTATCTTTGACTACATTTTTGTTTGCATAGTCAAAGCCGTATCTCCCTGCACCACACAGTGAGGTGAATTCAAAGTTATTTGTCATACGGTAAATCGTGTCATGTTTTACTTCATATGTCATTTGACATCCACCACCACAATGAGGACAGGCAGATGGAATCTTCTCAAGTTCCCAAGCATTCGTGCTATATTTAAAGTTTGTATCGACCAATGCACCTACAGGACAAACTGCAGCTGCTTCACCTAACGAGGCATAATTTTTCTCTATTTTAGTATTGACAATAGAGGAAGAATACCCACCAAAGTGTAGTTGTAGCGCTTCATCTCCTGTAATCTCGGTAGAAACCCTTACACATTTTTCACACATAATACAGAGTGCAGGGTCATACGATACATGTCCCCAATTTTCTACAGGTCTATGTTGATCACGTGCAGTAAAAGGTTGTTCATCAAGGTCAAATTCCATCGTTTTATTTTGTAAATCACATTCACCAGATTTATCACATACCCCACACTCTAAAGGGTGGTTTACATTATAAAGTTTCATAATGTTTTGACGTTCTGTATAAATATCACTATTGTTAGTAGTAATTACTGCACCATCTGTCGCTTTTTCTTGACATGACAAAATAGCACCATCAACACCTTCAACATTCACTATACACATACGACATGAAGCAATAGGCTTCACTTTTGTCAAGTAACACATGGTTGGTATATAGATATCATTTTCTCTTGCTATCTCTAAAATAGTTTTTCCAAAGGTACTTTTACATACTTTACCATCAATGGTAAGTGTAATTTCTTTACCTGTATTGATTGAATTATGTACACCCATATTATACCGCCACCATAGATATGTAATAACAACGCATACAACGTTCAGCTTCGCTGATTGCCTCTTCACCTGTAAAGCCTAGATTGACTTCTTTTTGGTTATGTTTACGTTCATCTGTTTCAAGTTTTTGGCTTACTGCTCTTGGAATGCCCGGCATCCAGCCTGTGATTTTTTCATTTTTATCATAGACTTTTAATTTTGCTAAGTGATCTTCCATAATTTCATCATCAAGCAGTGTACATTTTCCATCATAGATATAACGACTTATCACTGAAGCTGCGCGTCTTGCTTGTCCCACTGCATTCACAATCGTCATTGGACCATATTCACAATCGCCTGCAGCAAAGAGTCCTGGACGTGATGTCATATAGTCTTTACCGTTGGTTAACATTGTATTCCAAGAAGTAAGTTCTACTTCCCACTCTTCAGGGATAAGCTGTAAATCTGCAGCCTGTGACACAGCAGGAATCAGATAATCACACTCTATTTCAAAGTCTGCACCTTCTATTTTGACAAGCTGGGCTCTTCCTCCATCTGGGTCAGGTACAAGTTCATAACGATTTACTTTAAGTTTGGTAATATTTTCACCATCATCAAAAATCTCTTCAATAGCAGAATGGAAGATAAACTCAACACCCTCTTCTACTGCTTCATGATACTCTTCATAGGTTGTATTACGAATAATCGTTTTTTCATCACGACGATACAGCATAATAACTTTTTTCGCACCCTCACGAATAGAACAACGTACCACGTCCATAGAGGTAAATCCACCACCAACACAGACAACTACTTTGTCTTTAAGTTCATTTGATGCTGGTGCACCAATGTCATATTTATGCCAAAGATTCACTTTATCAAGCATAGCAATTGCACCCCAATAACCACCCATTTTTGGGTTTTCATTCTCTGCACGTACTTTCTTAGAGAGTCTTGTTCCAAATGAAAGTAATGTAGCATCATACTCAGCATCTATCTCTTTGAGTCGTGCTGCATCTACTCTATGGTTGTTTGTAATGCTTACCGTTGGCATTTCAAGTACAAAATCAATGTCTTTGTTATACTTGTCAACAGGCATTCTGTACTCGGGTACACCTACTGCTACTTCTCCACCATTGACTGGAAGTTCTTCAAATATATCTACTTGGATACCCTCTAAGGCCAAGTAATAAGCTGCTGTGAGTCCTGCAGGTCCTGCGCCAATGATGGCAACTTTTTTGCCATCATTTCTAGGTGGTTTAGGCTCATGTGGATGTAACCAAGGCACTTCATGGTCTGTTTCATAGTCTGCACCAATACGCTTAAGCTCCATAATAGAGATAGGCTCATCAAGGTTTGCACGACGACAGGCATCTTCACATGGATGCGGACAAACACGTCCACAAGTATGTGCCAAAGGCATCGTTTGTCTCGTTGCTGCTAAAGATTCAGTAAAGACCATATCTCTTACACCCTCGATGTATGCAGGAATGTCAACATGTGCCGGACACATATCTGTACAAGGTGCTGTTACTTTAGCAATATAAGAAGTATCGCCATTATAATGTTTAGAAGGAATCTGAGCATCTATACAGGTATCAAACTGATCTTTGTAGTGCTCAATCAAATCTAAAATAGGTTTAGGAACTGTTTTCCCTATCTCACACTTAGAGGTTACCATCATAGTCTGGCTTATCTCTTTTAAGTGTGTGATGTCATCATGAGATCCTTCACCACGCGCAATTTTATCAAGCAGGTCATAGAGGA
>DRQB01000137.1 GCA_011330645.1 Campylobacterota bacterium
CCTTCTGGTAGCTCCATCACCTGCTCTGTTTCTGCCTCAGAGAACTTTTCAAGCAGTAAGTTAAGCTCCATACGCTTACTTAGCCAGTTGTTAAAGAGGTAAGACTGGTAAGAGCCCATGAGGAATTCTCTGGTCTTTTTATCACGCATTTTCAGAGTACCCTCGATGAGCTTTTTTCCATCTACCCAGTTGTCTCCATCATTTCCAAAACGCTGGTTACCAAAGTAGTTGGGTACACCATTGGTCTTAATCCACTTTAACACAGAGTCAAGTTTGTCTTTTTGTACGCCAAGTACCTTTTTTAGGCGTATCTTAAAACGGTTTCCTTTGAGGTGTCCTACGCGTATTTTGTTGTTATGGCGTGTCATTGAGAGTATCTTTATCTTCTCATGTTCAAAGGCTTTGAGCTTCTCTTCGTGTATCGCCATCACCGAGATGTACTGTATGGTCATGGCATGTTTGTCTTTGAGTCCTGCATACCCCATGTCACGGCGACGGATGCCCACATGGTTAGAGATGGCATCGAGCATCTCCCATGTGGTCATGTCTTTCTTTCGTACTTGCAATACAAGGTGTTCACCCTCTCCTGTAAATTCATAGAGTGGTATCTCTTCGACAGTAAAGTCACGTGCAGAGGAGTTGAAAACAAATTCATTTTTGACGTTGAGTGGGTAGATTAGCTTCATTGTGTTCTTTCTTGAGAAAATATTTACACAATTTTATCTAAAATATGTATAATCGCAGTAATTAGAACAAGGTTATACATTTGAAATTTGAAAACAAAACACTTCTTATCTTCGACTTAGATGGTACACTCATCAATTCTGCACTTGATTTGGCACTAGCAGTCAACTATATGTTAGAGCAGTTAGGACGTGATACTTTTAATGAAGAGGTGATACACGGCTGGGTAGGCAATGGTGCACTTACACTTGTAAAACGTGCACTTTCAGGCACAAGAGAGGTAGATGAAAACCTAGATGAAGCCTATGTAGAAAAGGCACTCAAAATCTTTTTAGACTACTACGAGAAAAACCTTTGCAATGCTACAGTACCCTACCCACACGTCATAGAAACACTCCATGCATTAAAAGAGAAAGGCTACACACTTGCCATTGTGACAAACAAACCTTTTCCTTTTGTCTCCCCTATCTTAAAAGGGTTGGATATGGATGAGATATTTGCACTTATTTTAGGTGGGGACAGCCTACCGGAGAAGAAGCCTCACCCGCAACCACTCTTGCATGTGTGTGAGCGCTTAGAAGTTAACGTAGCAAATGCAGTGATGATAGGTGACTCCAAAAATGACATCTTGGCTGCCAATGCCTGTGGCATGGACTCAGTGGGCGTGACGTATGGGTATAATTATGGAGAAGAGATAGGAGTGCATAAACCCAGTGTGATACTAGATGATTTTTCGGAGTTATTGGAATACCTATGAATACAATAAACAAACAAGCAAAAATAGCCATCGTCGGTGGAGGGGTTGCAGGTGCGAGTGCTGCACTTTACTTTGGTAAACTTGGGCTTGATGTTACACTGTTTGAAAAAGAGCCAAGTCTTGTAAGCGGTCCTCCGTTTTGTCACCTGCATGCAGGAGGGAACCTCTACCGTGAAATCTCTGATGCGCAGTGTGTCACACTACTCAAACAGTCTATAGACTTTTTACGATTTTATCCGTATATTGTGGACTATAGACCTACTGTGATTGTGCTGCCTACTAGTGACAGTGGTACGCCTGAAGCACTTTTACCACGACTGAAACTTCTCACAGAAGAGTACAAAGCACTCATAGCTAAAGACAGCGCCAATGAAGTACTGGGCAAAGCTGAAAACTACTATAAAAGCTACACCAAAGCAGACATAGAAGCACTCAAAGCCAAAGAGCCTGTGCCCCAGCCACAAAATTGTGACGAGTGGATGATACCAGTGGCAAAAAATATTGACTTGGATAAAGTGCAGTTTCCTCTCATCATGGTGCAAGAGTATGGACTCAACCTCTTTAGGCTTGCTGCAGGGACAGCGCTTACTTTAGAGGCACTAGAGACAGTCACTTTACGTACCCAAAGCATCGTACATAATGTACAAAAAAACTATGAGCTGGATGGCTGGGATGTCTCTTTTGTTAAAGAGGACAAAAGCCAAACACAACACTTCGACTACCTCATAAACGCTGCAGGATTTAGAACAGGGAAGATAGATGACTTGCTTGGGGCTCCCTGTAAGGCAATGGTGGAGTTTAAAGCAGCCTATGTGAGCCATTGTGACGCTTTTGATGGTACGAAATTTCCTGAAATCATCTTTCATGGTGAACGTGGTACACCAAGGGGTATGGGACAGTTTACTCCCTACCCTCATGGTTATTTTCAACTGCACGGTATGACCAAAGAGATTACACTTTATGAAAATGGACTTGTAGCGAATTCTCTACTAAGTTGTCAGCCAAAACTTGGTCAGGATTTCATCACAAAGATAGAAAAATCTTGGACAAAAGAGGAAACACAAAAACGTACAAATGCTGCCATACAGCATCTTTCGCAGTTTATCCCCTCCTTTTCCAAGGCACATGTGGGTTCAAAACCGCTCTTTGGTGCACAGCAAATCCCTGGGGATGACCCTACTTTGCGTGTGGCAGAGGTCTCTTTTCCCCGTGAACGCTATGCACGTTGTGAAATAGTCAAAGTTTCATCGGCGCTAGATATGATAGATGCTATCGCAAAAGATTTTGTGAAACTTGGATTTATAGATGATGAGGTCGTTGGAGAAAGAAATTTTGCACAGCATTTACACCTAGATGACGTTATACTAAGCCAAAGAGCAGAATCTATCGCTAAAGAGAGAAGCTACCCTTCCTCTTTAGCCAATAGAAATGTTGCTAATATTTAAACTTGGGCAGTATCCTCTAGAAATGATGACTGTCACAGCGAAATCTCTCATTATTTTTAGCTACTTTGGCAAACACC
>DRQB01000138.1 GCA_011330645.1 Campylobacterota bacterium
CTCTTCCATCATACGGCTACCAAATCCTGCACCACCAAGTAGGTACTCTGCGATTTTTGCTTTGTATTGCTCTTTGTCATTGTATGCAAAATGAAAAGGTGCACCAAAAAAGATATACGCTTGTTTTGTATCTTCATCTATGAGGACTGTCTCTTTTTTATCGGATGCAGTCACTTTTTCTACCTCTCTTGTAGGCACTTTAGGAAAGAGGTTAAGTATCTGTGTTAAATACATTTGAGCCTCTTCAACACTAATGTCACCCCCTACTACACCAATAACATTGTTATATCCTAAGTGTGTGGTGATAAATTGCTTGATGTCCTCAAGTTTCAACCCCTTAATGCTGTCAACTGTACCATCATAGGGTTTTGCCAAAGCAGAACCTTTAAAAAGCGTAGCACGTAGCTTTGAAGCTGCGATGTAGTCAAAATCACTCTCTTTTTGTTTGAGCCATCCAATTTTTTGATACTTTATCTGCTCAAGTGCCTCGTTGGTATAGTTAGGGTCTTTGAGCAGTTCAATGAGTCTCTCTACTGCATAAGGAAACTCCGATTTGAGTGCAGAGACTTCTATCACAAAACTCTCACGTCCTACATGCGAACCAATATCCACAGCATGGGCATCAAGCTTAGTGGCAAAGCCAATGCTTCCATCTTTAGCTGTACCTTCATTCAGAAGTTTTGCAGACATATCTGCAAGCCCGTCTATGGTGTTAGATAAATGTCCAGCATTTTTAAAAACCAATTGCAAAGAGACAATAGGTATATACTTCTCTTCCTCAAAAATCACAGGTACTTTGGTATCTTTTAGTGTCATCTCGTTGAGGCTTGCTGCCATTGCTAATCCTTGTAGTGTAAATAATAATATTAATAATTTTTTCATTGTAACCTCGTAGGGTGCGGTTGCCACCGCACCACATAATAAAATCTGCACAAAATGAAACTGTTGCCGAAAGGCTTGTCAAAGGTGCTGTGGCAACAGCACCCTACGTATTAAAATCTCTCTAAAATATCATACGCCGTATTACGCTTTGCAGGATGTTCTCCTACATCACGAATAAGTGTTATCATCTCTTCTTGATTCATAGAGTTTGCAGCCCCTGCCGCTGAGACTACGTTTTCTTCCATCATAGTACTTCCTAAATCATTGGCACCAAAAAGCAGTGCCATTTGACCAATGTATGAGCCTTGGGTTACCCATGAACTTTGAATGTTTGGTACATTGTCTAAAAACAGACGTGCCACTGCCAAGTAACGTAAATACTGGTTAGGTGTGGTTTTTGTAATAGTCGGTAATTCACGTTTAAGCTGTGTATGGTCACTTTGGTAGCTCCACATAATAAAGGCTCTAAATCCACCTGTCTCATCTTGAAGCTGACGTACATAATCCCAATGTTCGACTATCTCACGTGTGGTCTCTACCGTTCCATACATCATTGTCGCTGTGGACTTAATGCCAAGTTTATGTGCTTGTCTATGTACTTCCAGCCATTGGTCTTTGTCATGCTTTTTTGGGGCAATAATATCACGTACCCTATCAGAGAGTATCTCTGCTCCAGCACCAGGAATAGAAGAGAGTCCTTTGGCTTTGAGTCGTCTAAGCACCTCTGAGATACTAATTTTAGAACGGTTGGCAATATAATCTATCTCGATAGATGAAAAGCCATGAATAGTGACTTGTGGATACTTCTTAGAGATATGCTCTACCAAGTCTTCATACCACTCTATCTCAAGTTTAGGATGTACCCCACCTTGAAAAAGAATCTGTGTACCACCAATAGCAATAAGCTCATCTATCTTTTCATCTATTTCATCAAAAGAGAGAATGTAGGCATCTTCTTTTTTCTCATGCGTATAAAAAGCACAAAATTTACAATCTACCCAACAGATGTTAGTGTAGTTAATGTTTCTGTCCACAACAAAGGTAGTCACACCCTTAGGATGCATCTCTTTTTTACGTGCAAGTGCCATTTTTCCTAAAGTTTTGAGGTCAGCCCTCTCTATGAGTTCAATGGCTTCTTCAATGGTCATACGTTTTGTTGTAGGAGCAGTCATAACTTACTTTCCTTCTTCTTTTACATCGTCTTGTTTTTTGTCATCTTCTTTTGGAGCTTCAACTTTTTTCTCACCCAATGCATCCAATACACCGTTAATGAACTTAGGAGACTTCTCATCTGCTAATGTTTTAGCAAGTTCAACTGCTTCGTTGATGATGATAGCTTTATCTGTTTTAGCTACAAGTATCTCATATGCTCCGAGTCTCATAATGGCTTTTTCTACTTTACCAATATCATTAAAATCCCACTCTGTAAGGTGTTCTTCTATCTCTTTATCTAACATCTCAAGGTTTTCAACAGTACCTTTAAAGAGTGTATTTGAAAACTCTTTTTGTTTGTTACGTATCTTATCTTCTTCAAGTATCTCATCTGAGAATTTGGAGATGTTTTCATTACCTAAGTCATAGGCATAAAGAAGTCCTACTACTGCTGTTCGTGCTTGATGTCTAGTTGCCATTAGTTTAATTCACCATATAAATTCACAAGTTCGATAAGACCTACCATTGCTTCGCCACCTTTGTTTCCTGCTTTCGTACCTGCACGCTCTATGGCTTGTTCTATACTATCCACAGTAAGTACACCAAATGTTACTGGTTTACCATATTTGAGTGCCATATTTGCTACACCTTTGGTTGCCTCTGCTGATACATAGTCAAAATGTGGTGTTGCACCACGAATGACAGCACCTACACAACAGATGGCATCATATTTACCTGATGCCAATGCTTTGTCCAATGCAAATGGGATTTCAAATGCACCTGGTACTAAAATAAGATCTAAGTCATCTGCATTTCCGCCATGTCTTGCATAGGCATCTTGTGCACCTTCTACAAGTCTGTCTGTAATGAAGTGGTTAAATCTTGCATTGATAATCGCTACTTTTTTGCTTTTGTCTACTTGTAGATTTCCTTCTACTATTTTCATATATGTTTCCTTCTTTTATTTCTTAAAAGTCACAGTGAAGTGTTTTTTGGTAA
>DRQB01000139.1 GCA_011330645.1 Campylobacterota bacterium
ATTAAAAAGAAACTTCTAGGTTAAGTACTACATAATATGAAATAGAGGTACTTTCAAGTACTTTTATTTCTTTCTCACTTCATAATGTTATAATTCCACTCAATATCATGCAAGGCAATATACGTGGAAACTACAGTTAAAACACAAAAATTCATACTTAAACTCTTTCCTGAAATTATGGTTAAAGGATCTTCTGCTAAACGTCAGATGGTTGGGCAACTCTACAATAACCTTTTAAAAATGTTAGGACGTTTTAGTGAAGATATAAACGTACGAAAGTTTTCAGACAAAATAGAAGTGGTTACACCTATAGAGTTTGTCGTAGAGGTAAGACAACTTTTACTAGACACGCCAGGTATAGAACAAGTCCTTGAAGCCCTACAGTTTGACAAGATGAATACCCTAGATGAGATAAAAGTCAAAGTAGGCGAAGTGATGCACGAGAGAATAGAGGGTAAAACCTTTGTGGTGCGTGCAAAGCGTTCTGGTACACATGAGTTTCGTTCTACGCAGCTAGAACAGACTGTAGGTGGCTATATGTTGGCTACCTACCCTTCTAATGGTGTTGACCTGCACAATCCAGAAGTTAC
Organism: Campylobacterota bacterium; assembly: GCA_011330645.1. Classification (GTDB taxonomy): domain Bacteria; phylum Campylobacterota; class Campylobacteria; order Campylobacterales; family Sulfurovaceae; genus Sulfurovum. Next base: position 591 of record DRQB01000139.1, read on the forward strand.
CATACGCATAGAACTACTCAATAACCAACTCAATATCATCACCACCAAACATGTGGGACTTTCTGGTTTTCCACTGGGTACACAAGGGGACATACTCTCATTGATGTCTGGAGGGTTTGACTCTACTGTTGCCTCTTACCTTACTATGAAACGTGGACTCAAAACGCATTTTATTTTCTTTAATCTCGGTGGTGTGGCACATGAGATAGGGGTAAAGCAAGTCGCTCTCTACCTCTGGAGCAAGTTTGGTTCTTCACATAGAGTCAAATTTATCTCTGTGCCTTTTGATGATGTACTGACTGAAATCTTCCGTTCAACACATAACACTTATATGGGTGTCACACTCAAACGCCTTATGCTCTTGGCTTCAGAAAAAGTAGCCAATGAGATGGAGATAGACGCCCTACTCACGGGTGAGTCAGTCGCACAGGTGTCTAGCCAGACACTTCGTAACTTGGCACTCATAGATCAGGTAACAAACAAGCTCATCTTGCGTCCATTGGCTACGATGAATAAACCTGAAATTATAGATATCGCCAATACCATTGGTACACGCAGGTTTGCAGAGAGTATGCCAGAGTATTGTGGGGTGATTTCCAAAAACCCTATTACCCATGGGTCATACAAGCGTATGGAGCGTGAAGCGAAACATTTCGACTATAGCGTCTTAGATAAGGCTGTGGAAGAGGCACAACATATCTACGTAGATGAGATACTTGATGATGTCACCAACAATACAGCCATAGAAGTGGTGAATGAACTTAATGATGATTATGTAGTGATTGATATACGTGCAGAAGATGAATGTATAGAAACTTCATGTGAGAGCATTAAGATACCTTTTCATAGACTCAAGTCTGAGTTTAAAAAGTTACCTAAAGATAAGGAGTATCTACTCTATTGTGAAAAAGGGATTATGTCTCAGTTGCATGCACAGTATTTACGTGATGCTGAAGATGCGAAAAATGTTAGGGTCTACAGACCCTAACATACTCATATTAGCTGTGGCTTTTGCCACAATATTTATTTTCTACTCTTACATAGTTTTTAAGCGTTGCTTTTGCTAAGTCATCATTTCTCATAGTTTCTTTATACTTTTCTGTTTTGGCAGTATAGATTTTACAAAGTCTTGCTGCTTCAGCTTTTTGTTCTTGTTCTTGTTTTACTTGCGCTTCATTAAAAAATCCACTCATTGCAAATGTACTTATGAGTGCTAAAATAATTAATTTTTTCATAATATATCCTTATATATAATTTCAAGTTATTTACTTGATAATATGTAATTATATTATATGTAACTTAAAATAATATTAATCAAAAGTGAAACAATTCATAAGATTAATTGATGATAACTACTTTGAGGTATTTTGGTCTTTTTGAATATCTTCACAATATTTACCTTGTAATCTGACATAATTTGCTAAAGTTGCTTGTGCCAGTTCATCATTTCTCATAGTCTTCTTATATGTATCTACTTTTTTGGTATATACATTACATAATCTTTCTTTTTCCATCTTGGCAGCTTTTTCAGCCTCAGTTTCATCTTGTGACCATCCATCCATACCAGCCATGATATACGTTGTCGTGAGGACTAAAAGTATTAGCTTTTTCATCATATTTCCTTTATTTGATAATATTATTTTATATATCACCATAAATTATAATAGAATTCTATTAGCTAAGTATTGATGTGTGTCAAAATTCATCTAACATATCTAGTAAATGTGTGACATCATCCAAAATATACTCTGCATCTATACCTAGATGAAGATCTGCATCTTGAAACTTACCCGTTTTTACAAGCGCAGTATGAAGTCCCGCATCTTTAGCACCTTGTATGTCAGAAATTATGTCATCCCCTATCATCAGCACTTCTTCTGGCTTTAAGCCCATGGATGCCACTGCCAAATGAAAAAATGCTTTACTGGGCTTACCAATAATTTTAGCTTCAACTCCAGAAGCAAACTCTAAAGCTGTAATAAAACCTCCCGCATCCATAGCAAGCAAGCCATCTTCTTCTTTAAAATATTTGTTTTTAGCGGCAGCAATAAGCTTCGCACCATTTAGTAAATATCTAAAAGCTTCATTCATCCTTTCATAACTGAAGTTGAGATGGGCATCTCCGACCACCACAAAGTCTGGTACATCTGACTTTAATTCAGAAAACCAAACATCTGCTTCATCCGTTAAAAGTGTATGCACCGTGCCATTTTGAGAATGTACATAACTTTTTGTTGCATCTAGTGCAGTAAAAAGTTCATCTATCTTGACAGAAAAACCCATACGGTTTAATTTTTCCATCATTACTATGGGGGTACGTCTGGTAGTATTGGTTAAAAAGCGCATAGGATACTTTTTCTGCAAAATGGCAATCGTATCATTGGCACCAGATATCATAGTATCGCCCACATATAAGACACCACCAATATCAAATAATAATCCTTTTATTGTTTGCATTTTAGACTCCTTACACTTTCTATTATACTACGAAATGATTGCTCAATGTATTTATAATCTATTATTAATACATTTATCAGTTTTAGCTATTGCATATTTTCTTGTATCCTGCTATAATTCCGAACTTTTCTGCAAGAGAGTACTAAACTCCTTTTACGAGATAAACACTATCTCCTCTATTTACACGCTCAGATGCGTGAAAACCTTGAATGGTTACAAGTTTGGTATCGATTTGCACAAAAGAGGGTTTAAACCTCTTGATACCATATCTTCTTATATAGATATACCAAGACAAATACAACACCGAAAAATTTAACACAAAGATATACAACTATGAAATTTTCAGATTTTAACTTAAAAGATACAATCCAAGCAGCAGTAACAGAAGCAGGATTTACAGAACCATCACCCGTACAAAAAGATGCTATCCCTCTAGTCCTTGAAGGGCACGACATGGTTGCCCAAGCGCAAACAGGTACTGGTAAAACTGCAGCCTTTGGTCTACCAATAATGTCTATGATGAAAGCAGATGGAAGTGTAGAAGGACTTGTCATCGTTCCTACACGTGAGCTTGCTATGCAAGTCTCTGACGAGCTTTTCCGTTTTGGTAAACTCTCAGGTCTTAAAACTGCCACAGTATATGGTGGTACACCGTATGGTAAACAGATAGAGCGTATCAAACAGGCCTCTATCGTAGTTGCTACGCCAGGACGTCTTCAAGACCTTCTTATGTCAGGTAAGATCAAAATCAACCCACAGTTTGTTGTTCTTGATGAAGCCGATGAGATGCTAGATATGGGTTTTCTTGATGAAATTAAAAACATCTTTACATTCCTTCCTAAAGAGAGACAAACACTACTCTTCTCAGCAACCATGCCAAATGCCATTCGTAAACTTGCAGAACAGATTTTAAAGAACCCTAAAACGGTTTCTATTACCAAGTCAGAAAAAACAAATACAAAGATTACACAACTCTACTACGTAGTACAAGAGAGAGAAAGAGATGACGCTTTAGTAAGACTCATCGACTACAAAAATCCAGAGAAATGTATTATCTTCTGTCGTATGAAAAAAGAGGTAGATAGACTTGTTGCACACATGACTGCACAAGGTTTCAAAGTCTCTGGACTTCATGGTGACATGGAGCAGAAGCAAAGAGAAGTAACGATTCGTGCCTTTAAACAAGGTGGCATCGACATCTTCATTGCTACAGATGTAGCTGCACGTGGACTAGATGTAAACGATGTCACACACGTATTTAACTACCATATTCCTTTTGATTCTGAGTCTTATGTACACCGTATAGGTCGTACAGGTCGTGGGGGTAAGTCTGGTGAGGCGATTACTTTGGTAAGCCCAAATGAACTACGCACCATCAAACGTATCGAAAAAGATGTGGGTGCAAAAATGATCACACAAGTCATCCCTACACGTATGGAAGTACAAAACAACCGTTCAGATGAGCTTATCGCTAAAATTGCTGAGACAAAAGTAACTGACAAAGCCATAGAGCTTGTCAAAACACTTCAGCATGACTTAGACATCGTGACTATCGCGCACTTGTTGGCCTCTATGATACAAAGTGAAAACTCTGTTAAAGGTAAAGACAACATCGGTCTTGGTCTTGATGAGATAGCACTGCTTATGGAACGTGCAATGCAACAACGTGGTAACGGTGGCGGTGGTCGTAACCGTAGACGTGGTGGTGGAGGCGGTGGATACCGTGGAAACCGTTCAGGTGGTGGAGGTGGTGGAAGCCGTCATGGAAGAAATGGACGTTCAGGTGGTGGAGACCGTAACGGACGCTCAGGTGGCGGACGTGACAGTCGTAATGGTGGACAAGGTAGCAGAAGCTAAGCTTCTCTCTTTTTAAGAAGAGATACTTTTCTATCTCTTCTCGTATAGAATAAAATCTAAACAATATTAATTATCCTTTAAGATTTTTTATCCTATAATACTTCCTACATAAATTAAAAAAGGAAGTATCATGAAATTTTCACATATTCTTACTATGTCAGTATTGGCATCTTCTCTACTCTTTGGTAAAACAACCATCCTAGAGCAATCAAAAAAAGCTGGATTACAAGCCATCCCAACAAATGATAGTGAACTCACTAAAATCATAGACCCAAATCATATTCTTACTACTGAGAAAGTAGAACTTGGTAAAAAACTCTTTTTTGAACCGAGACTTTCAAAAAGCAGTCTTATCTCATGTAACACCTGTCACAATCTTGCTACAGGTGGGGTAGATGGCCTTGCAGCAGCTATCGGTGACAAATGGACAGCAAATCCACATCACCTAAACTCTCCAACAGTGTACAATGCAGTCTTTTATGATGCACAATTTTGGGATGGTAGAAGCCATGATTTAGAAGATCAGGCACAAGGTCCTATGCAGGCAACACCTGAAATGGCATCTCCTAAATCTCTAGTTGTTGCAAGAATCAATTCTATCCCAGAATATGTAGCAGCATTTAAAAAAGCGTATGGAGAAAATGTAAAAATTGATTTTACAACGATTACTGCAACCATTGGACTTTTTGAAAGAACACTCATTACACCATCAAGATTTGATGATTTTCTTAATGGTAAAGAAGATGCACTGAGTGTCAATGAAAAAGAAGGACTCAAACTGTTTATAGACAAAGGGTGTGCAAGTTGTCACAATGGTATTGCACTAGGTGGAAGTATGCAACCATTTGAAATTGCTGCAAAATACAAATTTGCAAATATTGGAGACTTTAAAGGTGACAAAAACAATATGGTTAAAACACCTACATTAAGAAACATTACCCAAACAGCTCCTTATTTTCATAATGGTGCCATCTGGAACTTAGCTGATGCAGTCAAAGAAATGGGAAGTACACAATTGGGCATAAAAATTTCAGATGAAGAAGCAGCGAAGATTGTTACATTCTTTAATGCACTTGAAGGTAAAAAACCAACTATTGTCTATCCTCAACTCCCTAAAAGTACAAACAAAACACCTAAACCTATTGTAAACTAGTCATACTTGCCTCTCTCTTGAGAGGCAAGTTATTTGTCATACATCAACCCACTTTTTTTTATTTTTTGTTATGATTACAGTAAAAAGGTAGTCATCATGCATATGAATTTTTCAGAAGACTCACAACACAGTTATTTTTTCTCTCAGCCACATCAACCCTTTTTTATTTTAGCTTTTGTTAATGCACTCGCCATTATGTTCATATTTATGCTCTCTTTTAAAGGTATAATACATATGAATATCACTGCCATAGACTATCATGCTTATGGATTTATTTATCTACTGTTTACCCCTGCATTTTTTGGATTTTTATTTACTACCTTCCCTCGTTTTGCTTCCACTCCTGCCATAAAAAAACAAGTCTATATGAGAGTCTTTACCTTCTACTACATAGGCTCTGCACTGGTGATACTTGGGAGCATTGCTACACCTGTATTTACAGGATTTGGTATGCTTATTATATTCATAGGTCACCTTCAAGGTACATTGATACTAAAAAATATATATAAAGAAACCACCATGGAAGACAAGCATGATATTTTTTGGATATTGCTTGCCATGAGCGTTGGTGTAGGGGCACATGCCTTGCTTATAGTAGGTTCGTTGTTACACATTGGCATGATAGGCTTTGCAACAGAAATAGCCATCTATCTCTATTTGTTTATGTTGGCATTTACTGTAGCACAACGTATGGTTCCTTTTTTCTCACACTGCATGGTTGAGAAAAATCAAAACCTTCTCAAAGTACTTTTTATCTTACTAGCACTACATATACTTATAGAAGGGTTTGTCATCAACGGTTCATTTCTCATTGACTTAGTGATAGGCACATTATTATGGAGAGAAGTACGAAGATGGAAACTTCCTTTCCCCAACCCAAATCCTCTCCTTTGGATACTCCACATTGCCCTTTACTGGACAGCATTGGCATTTATCCTTGGAGGTATTACCAACTTTATCACACTCCTAATTGGCATAGACTTTTTAGCGTTAGATATACATGTCTTGGTACTTGGTTTTATCTTTACCATCCTCATAGGTTTTGGTACACGTGTGACACTGGGACACTCTGGCAATATGATGCAAGCAGACAAGTACACTACCTTTTTGTTTTACTGGACTCAGGTGGTAGTACTGACACGGATACTTACTTCACTTGTCGCTGCATTTGGATGGAACTTTATGGTACTTTTTGATATCACAGCAACGGCATGGCTAGTGATGTTCGTAGCTTGGGCACTACGTTTCTTTACTGTACTCATCCAAGGTAAAAAACTTAGAGGTTCTCCTGATTAACCTTTTTTGCTATAATGCGCCTATGAAGAAAATATTATTAACCCTCGCCCTTTTTACACACCTTAGCTTTGCTGCGACACCGGAACAGGTAGAGCAGTACCTTTCTGTCTCCAATGCAGAAGAAGAACTTCTCTCCCTTCAGTCACAGTTTTCTGCCATGCAAAATGCATTTAAAAGTCAAGAGACAAACAGTAGTGATGACAATACCTATGATATGCAGATGCTCTCCATCCGTTTTAAAGACTACCTTCAAAAACACTTGAGTGAAGATGAAATGACAGAAGTACTTGAAAACTATAAAAATGTAGTGCTTTTACAATTTGTCTCTGCATCCAGTGAAGCAGAAGAACATGACCAAAATGAAACCATGGCTTATGTGCAACAACTACAAGCTTCCCCAGAGGCAGAAGAGCGCATAGCACTGGTCGAAAAGATTAGCAACAAGCTCTACTCTAAAGAGGCGATGGTAGTCATGTTTGATGAACTCATGAAACCACTTATGGAAAATGGTATAGGTGGACAAAAAATGAGTGGTGATATGCTTAAAGCCACAAAAGCAAACTACCTCAAAATGATGACAGAAGCATCCAGATATGAAACACTCTATGCCTCAAAAGACTTTACGATGGATGAACTTGAAGCACTACTCAAAGTTGCCAAAACTCCAGCGATAGACCATGAAACCAAAGCAGTCTTTGGTGCGATGGCATACTCACTTAAAGAGTTTTTTATGTCACTTGCCAGTCGTTTTGACGTGAGTAAGCACCAGCCTCCATCGAGCGCAGACACGAAACATACTAAATAATATGAAACCCATCTACATCACCGACCTAGACCATACCTTTCTACGTACAGACCAAAGCGTGAGTGACTTCTCCGCTAAGGTATGGAACGACAAAAGCAAAGATGCCATACTTTCAGTTGCCACGGCAAGAAGCTTCCAAAAGTCACATGACTTCTTGGAAAAACTCCATCTAGATGCCCCTATGATACTCCTAGATGGCACGATGATAGTCACACCCCAAAAGAAGCTCATAGACATTAAGACCATCAACAAAGCACTGGGAGATGCTATCATCTCTGAGGGTGCAAAGTATGACATCTACCCTTTTGTCATAGCACTTAAAGATGTAGCCACACTTGATGAGGCTTTCCTCTTCCCTACCACACTCAACCTACACCAACACGGCGTACTGGAAAACTACCGTAATGACCCACGCATGGTAGAGTGTAAAAATATACGCACTATGGATATGAACCTCAAGCTCGTCTACTTTGGAAGCCATGACACACTGGAACCCCTAGCCAAACACCTTGAAGATACCTTTGGCAAAGAGCTTGAGTACAAACTCTCCCCAGAGAAATACTCAGACGGCTGGTTCCTCACCATCCTCCACCCCGAAGGTGACAAAGCCCATGCCCTCACCAAAGTCATGGAGTACCTAGAACGAGACACAAACAATGTCACCGTATTTGGTGACTCTATCAACGACATAGGCATGTTTAAACTTGCTGGTACCTCTGTAGCTGTTGCTAATGCTTTAGATGAAGTGAAGGCTGTGGCTGATGTGGTGTTGCCTCATAGTAATGATGAGGATGGGGTTGCTAAGTACTTAGAGGTAAATATATGAAGAATTTTTTTCAATTATTACTTAATGGATTTAAAAAGTTTAGTACCTCAGAAAAACAAATTGTAAACTTTAGTACATACATTTTAATTTTTCTAGTAATTAAATATTTTGGTGAAATTGATTTTACCGTTAATGGTGAATCTTTAGCCCTAATGTTTCTAGGGGCAAGTATGATAAGTAGTTTTCCTATATTAATATCAAAAGAAATCGTACCTAATTGTAAATCGAAAATTATATTGGAAATATTAAATTTAATATTACAAATATTACAAAAATATTTTGTTATAGTTGAGACAGGATTAGGACTTTTGATTATATATTCAATTTATCATATATATTTTGGTATTAACTTATTTATTATCATCTTATTTTATATATTTATAGGAAGTACATTAGAAGCGAGTAAAGAAGAACGTTAGAATGTATATATTCAAGTACTAATTTAGTAATTATAAATTAATACCTATTCATCAACTCCGCATTCAATCTCTCCAACCTCTCAGGTGTACCAATGTCTAACCATTCCCCCTCATAGAGTTCACCTGTCACTTTCCCCTCTTTCATTGCAGCTTTAAGTAGTGGAATAGTACTAGATTTACCATAGGGTACTCCATCAAAGAGTTTTGGAGAGTAGTAGCCGATGCCAGAGAAGGTGTATTGTTTATTATCCACCACAAGATTGCCATCTAAGGCAAAATCTCCCTCAAGGTTATGCTCTGGGTTGGGTACGAGGATTAAGTGTGCCAATACGCCATCTGCTAGGTGTCTGTTGTCTTGGAAGTCATAGTTGGTAAAGACATCACCATTCACCACAAGAAAGGTCTCATCACCAAGTAGAGGCAAAGCCTTCACTATCCCCCCAGCACTCTCCAAACCACCCTCTTCCTGTTCATCAGAATATTCTATTTTCACACCCCAGTCAGACCCATCACCTAAAGCCTCAGGTATTTGGTACCCTAAATGTGCGATATTTATGACAATGTCGGTAAACCCCTGATGTGCCAATTTCTCTATATGCCATACAATAAGCGGTATGCCTCCCACTTTTAACAAAGGTTTAGGCGTCACATCCGTAAGCGGACGCATACGAGACCCAAGCCCCGCAGCAAGTATCATAGCTTTCATA
>DRQB01000140.1 GCA_011330645.1 Campylobacterota bacterium
ATTCTCATCTTCCCATTGTCCTTGATGCCGATGCTTTTTTAAGTAAAGAGCTTTTGTCTCTGCTTGCACAAAAAGACAGAGAGATAGTCATCACCCCACACCCTAAAGAGTTTACTATACTATGGAAGCTACTTACAGGGGAAGAGCTAAGTGTATCAGAAGTACAAAGCAGACGTTTTGAGATGGTGCGTATGTTTAATGCCAAGTACCCACACGTTACACTCCTGCTTAAAGGTGCAAATACGCTCATCATGCAAGAAGAACAGCTTTATATCAACCCTTTAGGATGTGCGAAACTTTCTAAAGGTGGGAGTGGAGATGTACTTTCAGGACTCATCGTAGCGTTGCTGGCACAGGGCTATACAGGGCTTGAAGCAGCTATCCAAGCTTCTCTAGCACTTGTCACTGCTGCCAACAATTATAAAGGTAGTTCTTATGCGATGTTACCTACGGATATTATAGATGAGGTAAGTAGGCTAGAAGAGGTTATTTAATCTTTCTAGAGGCGTAAAAGATTTCACCTTTAAGTTGTTGGTAGATGATTGTAAGCTCTTCACCTTTTTTCCCTTTAAAAGAAAATTTGATGAGAGGATTTTTAGAAAGAAATTGACTTGTAGATGCATTATAAACAATTCTTTTGTCTATAAGTCCCGTAATATGCGTAATAAAATTTGCTTCACGTCCTTTCTTCTTCGCCTGAGCATAAGTAAGCATATCATGCGTGATGGCTACTTTTGCTTTCACTATGCCACCTTTTTCTTTGGCTTTAATTTTCATTTTGACTTCTTGTGCTTGAGACATATTGATAGTATATATGTTTGATATTTTCGGTTTTATTTTAGCGATAGACTTTTCTTCAGACGTTTCTTGCATCTCTTCCTTATAGATATTTTCTGTATCTTCAGTATCGGCAGATTTTTGAGTTGTTATATTGGGTGATATATTTAAATCTTCGGTAGCTTTTTGTATCGGAAGGGCAGCGTTTTCCTGTATTTGTATTGCCTGTGCGGGAGTAGTGACTGGTTTGGAAATGGGTTCATTGTATGTAACTGTGGGTTTCTCTTTTTTTATTAAAGTGTCCAAATCCCAATTACTCGTGAAGATGAAAAAAGTAAAAAAACCTATGAATACACCCAAAATAATAAACCAAAAACTTTTCATTGATACCCCTCTCTTAGATGGCTTAGTATATCAAAATTAGTTAAATTGTATAGACGATTAGGTACAATGCGCATATGAATAAAATAGCTGTATTATTTTCAGGTAAAGGTACAAACTTTGCCCATATTGTTAAGACTTTGCATCAAAAAGAGTGTGAAGTGGTTTTTGCTTTGACGAATAATCCAGAGGCAGAAGGCATTGCCATTGCGCAAGAACATGGCATACCTTATGGTGTGGTAGAGCCAAAGAATTTTGACTCACGTGAAGCCTATGATGCTACAGTGGTAGAGACACTCAAACGTTATAACCCAGACCTAACAGTTCTTGCAGGGTTTATGCGTATCTTAACTCCAGTATTTACAGAGCAGGTAAAAGCCATCAACCTTCACCCCTCACTCTTGCCTAGACACAAAGGTTTAAAAGCCATAGAAAAATCTTATGAAGATGTCTATGATGAAGGTGGTGTTTCAGTACATATGGTAAGTTCTGAACTTGATGGTGGGGAGGTGATACTTCAGAAAATAGTTTCTAAACAGAGCTTGGATTTTGAAGCCTATGACAGTAAGATACGTACGATAGAGAAAGAAGCACTGGTAGCAGCAATACAAAAAGTACTAAAAGAGGAAAATTAAGATGCAAAAATACAACGATGAACAAAATAGATCTGGTATGAGAGTACTCTTTATGTTTGTGCAGATGATAATCCTTTCAGTGGTGTATATCATTATCTATACTTCGTTTAAAGCTGTAGAGTATGCTATAGACAAACTCGATGTAAGTGTGTTGATGTACATCCCTGTGGTTGTCGCCATGGTAGTGTTCCCTATATTACTTTATAAGTATAGACAAATGTTTAATGCAGGTAAAATGTTACTTGCTAGTACATGGATGATGGCAACTGCAGCCTTGACAGTGATACTGCTCTATGTGTATATCGCACAGATAACGAGCTAAATTTTGCTTCGACATTTCCCACCTAAACATCAAAAAATACTAGGACTCTCCCTGCCTGCAGCGATGAATTCACTCTTGGATATGCTTCAGGTCGTGACTGATCTTATCATGGTAGGGCGTATTTCTGCTTTTGCTGTGGCAGCAGTGGGGCTTGGTTTGCAGTCGCTGATGTTTATTTTTGCGATACTCACACTTTTTCATGTAGGTACTTCTGCGCTACTCTCTCGTTTTGTGGGGGCAGGGCAGATGAAGCGTGCTTCAGTGGGGCTTTCCACATTGCTTCGTTTTGCACTCATGGTGAGTTTGCCTGCTGCAGTGGGGTGGTATTTTTTCTCTTCACACATTTATGTATGGTTTGGTACCGCACCTGAGGTAGTGGCACTGGGTGAAGACTACGTTCAAGTGCTTACACTTATGATGCCTTTTGTCTTTATGAAGCTGGTCTTTGTCTCTGCTTTGAACTCTGCAGGAGATACCAAAACACCTATGAAAGTAAAGATAGTCTCTATTATACTGAACGTGATACTGAACTATCTGTTTATTTTCGGTAACTATGGTTTCCCAGAACTTGGGGTGATGGGAGCAGCTGTGGGTACAGTCATCGTCAATGCCTTAGAGTTTTTGGTTTATATGTTTTTATATATGAAATATAAAACACCCTACATCCCTATGTGGGAGTACTCCAAGTCTTTGCTCGCGCGTGCGTTAAAAGTGGGTATCCCTGCATCTATAGAGCGTTCATTGACCTTTGGAAGTTTTATGCTTTTTACAGTCATCATCGCTCACTATGGTACAGCAGTACTCGCAGGATACCAGATAGGTTTGCGTGTAGAGGGCTTGGCATTTATGCCTGGCATTGGCTTTACTATTGCCGCCATGGCACTCATGGGACAGGGCTTAGGAGCCAAGAAGCCACTGCAAGCCAGAGAAGATGTCATTTTGGTACTCAAATATACTTCAGGGTTTATGTTTTTCTTGTCATTTTTTATGATATTCATGCCAGAAAAAATCGTATGGCTTTTTACCGATGATGCACAGACCATCAAAGAAGCAAGCCTCTACCTACGCATCGTAGGGGTATCACAAATACCACTTGCATTTAACTTCGTACTCTCAGGTGCTCTGCGTGGGGCAGGTGACTCTAAGCGTACACTGAAAATAAACCTTATTTCTCTCTGGTTTGTGCGTATCATCCCTGCCTTTGTACTCTCATGGTATTTTGAAAATATTTTATTTGTCTATTTGGCGATGATATCGGATACCTTTGTGAAAGCGATATGGTTATGGGTTACGTTTAATCGTGGAAAGTGGATGGAAATAAAAGTTTAATCCATCGTCCTTACATCTAAAAAACTTCCACTCTCATAGTCTAAAAGTTTTGGGAAAGTTTCTATGAGAAATTTGGCTGCTTCTGCTGAGGTTTGTATATGCCCCTCTTTGAGTTTTTTAGCGGAGGGGAACTCCTCCTCATCTACCTCGTTTATGATGTGTTGTACCATAGGTGTCTCTATGACACCAGGGGCAAGTGCAGTAAAATGGATATCAGGTAGCTCTTTGGCATAGATATTTAAAAGCATATTGAGCCCAGATTTGGAAAGAGAGTAGGCTCCCCATCCTTTTGAACCATTCACTGCTGCACCAGAGCTGATACCTACGACTTGTTTGACTGTTGCAAAAATAGAGAGGGTATCTATGAGTTCTTTGTTTGCCCAGACATTTAGTTCCATCACATCTTTAATGTCTGAGAGCTGGGTTTGTTGTAGGGTTTGTATGTCCCCAAGCACACCTGCATTTAAAATGGCAAGTTCAAAAATATGTCCTTTTACAAAATCCTTGATAGTATCTTTGAGCATAAACGTTTTACTCAAATCATAAGGGAAAAAGAAAAAATGAGGGTTTGCATCTAGCATTTTAGGAAAATTTCGCCCTATAGCATAGACTTGATACTCCTGTTCCAGATACTCTCGTGCCAATGCCTCACCAAGTCCTGAACCAATACCTGTAATTAGTACATTTGGCATCTTGTAATCCTTTCGTAATACTCTATGCTATAATTGTATCAAAATTAATCAAAGGACAAGAATTGAGTAATAAAGAAGCAAAAACATTAGATGAAAGAATAGACCGTATTTATAAAATGGCAAAAGCACATTATGGTGAAGTACGTTTTGTAGGGATTAAAAAACATACCAAGATCGGATGGGTAGCCAAAATTCAATTTGATGAGTTTGATTCATTGATTGCTGAAGGTGAAGATGCGGTAGATGCCTTGAAGAAATTACGTAAACGTCTAAAAAGAATTATCGATAGATATAATATGGTGTAGGGTGTTGTGCTCTCACAACACCAATAATTGGAATACAAAAAAATGAAAAAAAATATAATTATCATAGGTTTTATGGGTGTGGGTAAAGGTACAACGGCGCGTGCTTTTTCTAAAAAGTATGGCACGTACATCATCGATACTGATGATCTCATAGAATCCAAAGAAAACAAAGAAGTCAAAAAAATCTTTGAGAAAAAAGGTGAAGCCTATTTTCGCCAACAGGAACAAGCCACAGCAGACTGGATAGAAAAGTGTGTGACAGGAACCTTTGTCTCCTGTGGGGGTGGTTTTTACAAGGTGAAAAATCTTAAAAAACTGGGTACAGTGGTACTACTTGATGCTTCGTTTGAGTGGATACATAACCGTTTGAGAACGGCGAAAAATGCAGAATCCAAACTGGCTAAACGTCCGTTGTTTTCAGATGAAAAAAAAGCTAAAAAGCTTTATAAAGAGCGTGAAAAAGCGTATAAGAAATTGGCTGATGTAGTGGTGGATGTGGAAGGTTTGTCACTTGAAGAGCAGATTGATTTGATTGCTAAGAAGTGTAAGGTCTGACTTCGACAGGCTCAGTCACCGAGATGTGAATGTACTTTGACGATCACTGAGCTTGTCGAAGTGCTACGCTTTTTTCTCCCAATACTCCAACCCTTTAAAAACCATAGACAATACGGCAAATATCATCATGGTACTTATCATACAATATGGTGCTTGTTCTCTGAATGGGGCAGAGGATTGAGAGATGGTGTAGATAATAGTGAGCCATAATGAAATGGCAGTAAATCCTAGTGCGCGTTTGAGCCAAAGTATCATTATTTTCTTTTGTTCGTTATTCATAGCGTCATTTTAGCCTATTTAGCTATAATTTTAGCAATTTATTTCATAGGGTTATCATGCAACGTTTCGAGTCGTATTTATCTCAGAGTCTACCACAAGCACCAAGCTTTCATCCTGTGTATGAAGATGCACTGGGTGTGATGCTAACTGCGGGTGGTAAACGTTTCCGTCCTATGTTGTTGCTTAGCATTGTCGATGCTTATGAGCCGATGCTTTATGATGGGGCATTGCCTGTAGCCTTAGCGTTAGAAATGTTCCACACCTATTCACTTATACACGATGACCTCCCTGCTATGGATGATGCAGACTTGCGTCGTGGCAATGAGACACTCCATAAACGTTATGATGAGGTCACTGCCATACTTGCAGGAGATGCCCTCAATACTGATGCTTTTTTGAAAATCTCTCAGGCACCACTACGTGAAGATATTAAAATCAAACTCGTCACACTTTTAGCCCAAAATGGTGGGGGTGAAGGTATGGTACTTGGACAGGCTATTGATTGTTATTTTGAAAATAAGCCTCTAGACATAGAGCAGATAAAAGTACTGCATACTAACAAAACAGCCAAACTCATAGCAGCTTCTTTGCAGATGGGTGCAGTTATTGTGGGGCTTGATAGCAAGATACAAAAAGCACTCTATGATTTCGGGATAGACCTTGGATTGTTATTTCAGATACAAGATGATATTATAGATGAAACACAGAGTGAAGAAGAAGCAGGAAAAACCACAGGAAATGATGGCGATAAAAATAGCTTTGTCAATCTTTTAGGACTAGAAAAAACTGTTGAAGAAGCAGATGCCTTAGCAAAAGATTTACAAAGACGATTTGAAACGTTTGATGAGAAGCTCCAAATAGCTTTACAACCCTTGATAACAAAATATCTCAATAGACATAAGGACTAATACATGGCAGTAATGACAGAGCAGAACAAAATGCGTAAAAAAATGGCAAATACCATTCGATTTTTAGCAGCAGATATGGTACAAAAGGCAAACTCAGGACACCCTGGTGCTCCTATGGGACTTGCAGACATTGCTGTGGTACTTTCAGAAAAACTAAGTCACAACCCTAAAAACCCAAAATGGCTTAATCGTGACCGTTTGGTGTTCTC
This sequence comes from Campylobacterota bacterium, assembly GCA_011330645.1. Classification (GTDB taxonomy): domain Bacteria; phylum Campylobacterota; class Campylobacteria; order Campylobacterales; family Sulfurovaceae; genus Sulfurovum. The sequence goes on from DRQB01000140.1 coordinate 6,393, forward strand.
TGGCGGACATGGTTCTGCACTCATATACTCACTTCTCCACCTTTGGGGGTATGATGTAAGTCTTGATGACTTGAAGAACTTTCGTCAACTAGACTCTAAAACACCAGGTCACCCAGAGTACGGACATACTGAAGGTGTAGAGATAACCACAGGACCACTCGGACAAGGGATAGCGAATGCTGTAGGTTTTGCTATGGCTGAAGCCTTTACCAA
>DRQB01000141.1 GCA_011330645.1 Campylobacterota bacterium
GCTCTACCGCTGAGCTACGCCCGCGCATCCATACCTCATCTAAGCATTAGCTTAAAATTGGAGTGCGATTATAGCCTAAAAAAATTTAAATGTAAATAGTATTTGTGCTATAATCCAAAAAATATTAATTAAAGGGTCAAAATCATGAGAAGTGACGAGATTAAAGAGGGTTTTGACAGAGCCCCGCATAGAAGTTTATTAAGAGCAACAGGTGTAAAAGATGAAGATTTTGCTAAACCATTTATTGGGGTGGCTAACTCATTTATAGAAATCATCCCAGGGCATTTTTTCTTAAACAAAGTGGCAGAAGTCATCAAAGAAGAGATACGTGCAAATGGGTGTGTGCCATTTGAGTTTAATACCATTGGTGTGGATGATGGTATCGCTATGGGTCATGATGGGATGCTCTACTCTCTTCCAAGCCGTGAGATTATTGCTAACTCTATAGAAACTGTGATGAATGCACATAAACTCGATGCGATGATAGCCATCCCTAACTGTGACAAGATTGTCCCAGGGATGATTATGGGTGCGTTACGTGTAGATGTACCGACCGTGTTTGTCTCAGGCGGCCCTATGGAAAAAGGTTACACCAAAGATGGTACACCGATTGACTTGGCAACTGCTTTTGAGGCTGTTGGGAAACATGAAACGGGTGAGATTACAGATGAAGAGCTTCTTGACATCGAATGTAATGCCTGTCCAAGTGGAGGTTCATGTTCTGGTATGTTTACAGCCAACTCTATGAACACACTCATGGAAGCGATGGGTATTGCACTTCCTGGGAATGGAACGATTTTGGCATTGACACCTGAGAGAACAGAACTTTACAAAAAAGCTGCACGTCGCATCTGTGAGATAGCAAAAGCTGATGCAGCCCAGCGTGAAAAGTACCGTATGAGAAATATCCTCAATGAAAATGCGGTACGTAATGCATTTGCTGTAGATATGGCTATGGGTGGGTCTTCAAATACTGTACTTCATATGCTCGCTATTGCTAGAGAAGCGGAAGTTGACTTTAACCTCTCTGACATTAATGCCATCTCTAAGCGTGTCTCACACATCGCTAAAATCTCTCCTTCACTCTCAACCGTACATATGGAAGACATCAATAAAGCCGGTGGAGTGAATGCCGTCATGCATGAAATGATGAAACGTGGCGATGATATCTTAGCTGACAACTTATCTGTTACAGGGGAAACACTGTATGAAAAAGTAAAAAATGCAGAGATTACAGATACCAACATCATCCATACGGTTGACAACCCTTACTCAGAAGTAGGTGGACTTGCCATTCTTTATGGTAACCTGGCAGTTCAAGGTGCAGTAATTAAAACTGCAGGGATTACAGGGGACAGAGTCTTTACTGGAACGGCTGTATGTTTTAACTCGCAAGATGAAGCCATAGAAGGCATCTTAGCAGGAAAAGTGAAAGCTGGGAATGTCGTAGTTATCCGTTACGAGGGTCCTCGTGGAGGTCCAGGTATGCAAGAGATGTTAAGCCCTACCTCACTCATTATGGGTATGGGTCTTGGTGATAAAGTGGCACTCATTACTGATGGTAGATTCTCAGGAGCTACTAGAGGTGCGAGTATCGGTCATGTGAGCCCCGAGGCTGCGGAAGGTGGTCTTATAGGGCTACTTGAGGATGGAGATGAGATTCACATCGATGTAGATCAATACATCTTACAAGCAAACTTAAGTGATGAAGAGATAGCGAAAAGACGTGCAGACTTTACACCGCTTGTAAAGCCACTCAAAAGTAAATGGTTAAGACAATATAGAGCATTGGTAACAAATGCCAGTGCGGGTGCTGTACTAGAAGCTGAATAAGCCAAGAAAGGAGAAGTCTCTACATTAAGTGGAGACTTTTTCACAAAAGATATGCATTATTATATTGGTCGTCTTGCCCCAACATAACGTTGTGCATAAAACTTACTTAGATTTGATATCGTAACTTTCTTTTTAGCAGAACTGGCATGAATAAATTTACCATTGCCTAGATAAATACCCACATGATTCACATATCCTTTTCTATGTTTAGATGTATCAAAGAAAATAAGATCACCTTTTTTTAGATTACGTCTAGAGATAAATTTACCAAATTTTGATTGATTAATGGAAGTTCGAGGAATATTAATACCATTCTTTTTATACACATATGACGTAAACCCAGAACAATCAAAGGTGCCTCTTTGTCCAACGGCACCCCAGACATATTTTCGTCCTAACTTTTGCTTCGCGAGACTAATAATATTTTTAGCTTTAGATGAACCAAATCCATTAAATGCCATAAAATTTGGTTTTGCCGATTTAAAAAAGATATCATCAACCACTACCGTATGTCTTCTTTTTACACGTTTACTTGAAAGTGGTTTTGCTTGTTTGATGAGTGCGGTTCGTAACGCTTTAGTCGATTTCTTCTTTCTTTTGACTACTTTGACAACTTTTATTTTATGTTTTACTTTTTTATCAATTTTATTTTTTGTTTTATGCTTAGCTATTTTTCGTTTTTTATTAGGGAAATAGGTATTTGTAGGAACTTTCACAACTCTTCCAATTTTAAGTGTTTCTCCTAGCTTAATACCATTTAATTTTCGCACTTCCGCTATGGTACTGTGATGTTTGTGTGCTACTGTATATAAAGTCTCACCACTTTTTATCGTATGTTTCACCACTTTGGTGGCTGCATTTGCCGATACACTCACCATAGATACTAACAATAATAATTTATAAAATTTTTTCAATGAATACTCCTAATTGATTGAAAGACAATGATGTCCATACTAAAAAATATGCACAATTCTATCTATATATGATTAATCAAAAATAAATATGAATTTAATCTAACCTTAAATTGACAACTGATATACCATAGTATAGTCAAAAAATATGACAAAATTGTCACATCAGTTTTTCTTACTCCTGATTAAGTACAGAGACTATATGATCTGCCACACGAAAAGCATTGGCATAAATAGTCCATGTATATGCAACAGAACCTCCTGTTGGCATAAAACTTGCATCTGCTACATAAAGATTTGATACATCATGTGCTTGACAATATTTATTGAGTACGGATGTTTTAGGGTCATCCCCAAAGCGACATCCCCCTGCTACTAAATTTTGAGATGCCGACGAAGTGACAGAAGAATAAATATTTTTTGCCCCCATCTCTTCAAGGATACTTTCACATTTCTCAGCAATATACGTACCGACCTTGATATCTTGTGGATGCCCTTCTAGTCTTAGTTTTCCTACGGGCATACCATATTTATCTTTATATGTTTTATCTAAAGCAACAAAACAGTTATCATTAGGCAGCCAATCATTAAATATCTCAAAACGTATACTTTTTTGTTCTGTAAATCGTTTGACAACTCTGTCTCCTAACTCTTTGCCCCAAACTAGTTTTGCATTTTTATAGTTATCTTTACGTGCACGAGAAACAATATTTTGATGTTCAAACATAAATTCAACCGAGCCACCTTTAAACTTACCATCCCACCAATGATCTACAAAATACCAATCTAAGATTGAACGATTGACAAATAAACCTGTTTGCATGAGTTCTTCAAATTTTATTTCTTTCAAACTCTCTTTATGCAGCTCTCCTTGTCCCGAACCTCCTCCAGAAAAGAGTAAATTTTTACCTAGCTCTCCTGAGCTGTTAGCCAATCCATCAGGATGATATTTGTTTGCAGAGTTTAGTAAGAGCCTTGCACTTTCATGGGCTTGTGCTGCTACCACAAAAAGTTTCCCCCTTATCTGTCGTTCTTTACCTGTTAAGGTATCAACAACAACTGCATAATCTACTTCATCTTTTTGACTCGTATGTAAAGACTTGACATGTGTATTTGTCAATAAGGTAAGGTTACCTGTCGCAAGTGCTGGTTTGATGAGTGCTTCTCTCGAAGAACTTTTAGCCCCTGAACTACACCCATAACTACCACAAAAGTTGGAATAGTAACAAGCATTACGCTCTCCTTTATTGCGAGACAGTACTGCACGAGGTGTCACCAATGATTGGATACCAAGTTTTTGACAACTCTTATCAAGTAACTTGACAACTGCATTTTCTTTTGTAGGTGGCTGTGTAAAGTTTGCCCGACTTCGAGGGGGTTCATATTTATGTTTTTGATAATGCCCTGAGACACCAACCAACTCTTCTGTTAAATCATAATAAGGTTCCATGTCCTCATAAGAAATGGGCCAATCAACAACATTGGCACCCTCTATCTCTCCATATTTACTTTTAAGCCTAAAATCATCTGGATGTAAACGGTGCAACATTCCCGACATGAGATTCGAAGAACCTCCTACAATGTTACCATTCCAAAAACTCCAACCCGATTCATAGGTAGGTGTCACTTCCCACTTACCATTGACTTTCTCTTCAATCGTATGATATTCGTCAAATAAATTAGGAGTTACCAAATCTCTACGACAATAAGCCAATTCATCTTTGGAAAACTCATCCCTTTTAATCAGTCTCCCTTTTTCCAAAACTGCAACTTTATATCCAGCTTTACATAAGGTATATGCTACTGCTCCACCACTTGCACCAGAACCTATCACCACTACATCATACATCCAAATACCTCTTCTTTGGTCTTGGTTGTCCCCCAAAGGAACCCAAAGCTTTCCACCCTGCTTCTTGGATGTTTGAACCATAAATGGGATCACAAAACATCCCCTCCATAGTCAAGGTCATAATACGAGCAAGCCAATTACTCCCATATTCTGTTTCTTCATAAGCACGTAATGCAACTTCTTTCTGCTTTGCTGTCATTTCAAAAAAATGTCCTTTTTCACGCTTTTGTAATTCTTTTGCTCCCTCAATAACAAAAGCTCTAATATCTCTATCATAACTTTTATGTTTGACCGTATCAAAAAGAAATGTGATGGTATTCATACTTCGCGCAGAGGGAAGTTTACTATGTTTAGGAAACATATGTACCTGTACAGCCAAAATCGTTTTTTTTACTGTATCAAATTCTTTTTCAAACGTATATATTTCTTTTGCTTTTATATAGGGAGAAAGCCCTAGTATGCTACCAAATATTAGGAATTGTCTTCTTTTTATCATCTTAGTTCTATCGCCTTTCTTAAATCACTTGATTGATTATAATATCATATTCTCTGTGTGTGTACTTTAAGTGCAAACCCACAAAATGTACTACACATACGTTACACACATAAACGAATATACTTATAATGTCAAAATATAAAATATCAGGAGACAAAAGATGAAAAAGTTAATATTCAGTTCGTTAGTAGGGTTAGCACTGATTGCATTTACTGGTTGTACAACAGGTAATGATGCAGCAGCAGGAGCAAAATGTTCAGCCAGTGGTAAATGTGCAAGTTCTAAGAAATGTGCATCAAGTGGTAAATGTGCAGGAGACAAAAAAGTGGCACAAAAGTGTGCTGCTGGAAAATGTGCAGCTGGAAAATGTAAAGGTGCACCAAAAGCTAAAAAATGTGCATCAAGTGGTAAATGTGGTAAATAGAAAAAAATGATTTACCTGAAGAGATACACTGCTCTGTAAGTATCTCTTCTCCTTTCTTTCTCCTCCTTCTACACACTATCACGCAATCACTCTCTTCCTTTAAGTTTTATGTTATACTATGAACATCTATATATCAAAGGATACAACCATGAAGAAACTACTTATGACTACTTGTCTTGGACTTGCACTCATCGCATTATCAGGATGTGGAGAAGAAAAACCTGTAACACAGGGTGATGGACTCATTCATACGTCAAAAACCAAATGTGAATCTGGAAAGTGTGAATCTGGGAAATGTGCGGGTGCAAAAAAAGAAGCATCCAGCAAAAAATGTTCTACTGCAGGGAAATGTGGTGAAGGAAAATGTGGAAGTAAAACACCTACTCCAACACCATAATCATCCTATTATTTTTTGCCTTTTATGGCAAAAAATAGACTTCCTTTTATAAGAATCCTCAAAAACGACTACAATACACATAGAATACACATCTTACATACTATACTTTGAACGTATCAAGGCTAAAAGCTTCATCGAGATACAAATAGTTGATTAAGGAGGCATATCATGTTAAAACATATATACCCACTGACAAAAAGAATATTGAGTTATGGACAAAGTCTTTCTCTTTTACTGGCAAGACTTGCTGTTGCTTATGGGTTTTATGAACCTGCGATGCAAAAATGGTCAGATATTGACAGCGTTGCTACATGGTTTAGTTCCATGGGTATTCCCTTTCCTACACTCAATGCATATATGGCAGCAAGTACCGAGATTACAGGTGTTGTTCTTTTAACACTAGGTCTTTTTACGCGACTAATTTCGCTTCCTCTCATGGTAGTGATGATTGTTGCGATTAGTACTGTGCATTTGGCACATGGTTTTGCCGCAGGAGATAATGGGTTTGAAATACCTATGTATTATATGCTTTTCTTGGCAATATTTGCTTCATTTGGAGCTGGAAAATTTTCGTTAGATCACCTTTTATTCGGTGACGAACAATAATATTATAAGGATTAAAATTATGAAAAAGACATTGCAATTAGGATTACTGTTTATTGGAGCATTGGCACTCTCTGTAACATTGGCTACCGCTGAAGGTAAATGTGCTAGCAGTAAATGTGACGGTGCTAAAACAGAAAAAAAATGTGATAGTGGTAAATGTGGTACAGACAAAAATAAAACAAAATGTACTTCAGGAAAATGTGATAGTGGTAAAAAAGCACCTGCTCAAAAATGTCAAGCTGGAAAATGTGAAACAGGTAAATGTGCAGGGGCTCCTAAAAAAGCTCCAGCAAAAGGTAAATGTGGTCAAGGTAAATGTGGATAATCTACCCAGCTTGACCTCTTCTTGAAACTCCTCTATCTAAAGGTAGAGGAGTTTTACCTCTCTCGCATAAATCATTGTATAATGTATCTATACAAAAAAAAGGATACTTATGCGCTACTTACTGTTTACATTTATTTTATTATTTTCATTTTCAGGCTGTAATGATAACTCCAAAAAAGTTTCACAGGACGCTAAAATAACACAAGAAGCAAAAGCTGAAAAACAAGCATTACTAGCAGAACTCAAAGCAAAAGATGAAGCCCTACAAAAAGCAAGACAAGAAGCAAAAATAGCAAAAGAAAAACTTTTATCTGAAGAAAAAGAAAAAAAAGAAGCATTTATTGCGAATCAAAAACACAAAAAAGAAATAGAAAAAAAATCCAAACAAAATGAGAAACTTTCCCAAGTGGGTATTACTGTCCAAGACAATACCATTACCATAGATACCAACAAAACCAAAGATTTCTTTGAGGCAATAGGAAAAAATCTTGGGGAAAAACTCAAAAAAATGACACAAGATCTTGAAAAAGGTATACTTAAAGATGAAAATGCTGGTGTTGATATTGATGATAAGCATATCAATATTGATCTCAATAAAACCAAAGATTTTTTAGAAGCTTGGGGTAAAAAAATGCAAGGCTTTGTCAAAGAGTTTGATACTATGGCAAAAGAAATGGATACACAAACGAAACCGTTAGACACTCATAACATTAAAGGAAACTAATGCAACAAATAGATATGAACTCAGCCGAATTTCAAGCTGAAATGGAAAAAACATCAAAATTTGTAGAAAAAGTCTATGACCAGTTTGGATGGGTTCCCAATCCAAATGAAGAAGTTAACGAAGGTGTCACTATGGGACTTGCCAGAAATAAACTCATCTATGGTAAACGTTTTTGTCCTTGTTTTATGGTGATAGGTGAGACTAAAGAGGAACAAAAAGCAGCAGACAACCGTATCTGTCCATGTAAACCTGCTATAGAAAAAGAGATACCCGAAGATGGGCTCTGCCATTGTGGTATCTTCTGTACCCCAGAATACGCAGCAGCCCAAGCACAACATGATGAGATAGAAGAAGTAGTACACGCACATTCCAAAGGTCTCACTAAAGAACAGGCTGAAACTCTTCTTCAACAAGAGCAACTTGATGGCGATGAACTGGAAGCTCTCATAGAAGCGCGTAAACTTGGCATGGTACACTTTACACTGGTTGACACCAGAGAGTTCATGGAGTTCCAAATGGGACACATCGTAGGTACAGACACCCTTGTGCCTACCTCACAGTTCTACGCCAAAGTAGAAGAAGAACTCGCAGGCAAAAAGTCTGAACAGATTATAGTCTATTGCCATTCAGGTAGCAGAAGCTTTCAAGTACAACACGCTATGAAAGGGATGGGCTTTGAAAAAGTAGGTAATCTACGTCCCGGAATTATTGGTTATGCTGGAGAAACGCAAAGAGGTTGATATAAATTAAAAATTTTGGAAATAAGTTAAGTGGGAATGAGGAGCCGAAGCTCCTCAAGAGATAACTAACGAAAAGTTAATTATTTAGCAAGTGCCGCTTTAGAAGCTTCAGCTACTTTTGTAAATGACTCAGGTGCATTCATTGCCATATCAGCAAGAATTTTTCTATCAAGTTCAATGTTCGCTACTTTTAAACCATGCATAAATGTAGAGTAATTCATACCATTAAGTCTTGTAGCCGCATTGATACGCGTGATCCACAATCTTCTGAAATCTCTTTTCTTCTGTCTTCTATCTCTGTAAGCATATACTAATGAACGCTCAAGTTGTTCCTTCGCTTTTCTGAAGTGTTTTCTTCTACCACTGTAGAACCCTCTCGCTTGTTTTAATAGTCTTTTGTGTCTTCTAGTTCTTACGACACCAGTTTTTACTCTCATGGTTATCCTTTACCTTATCTGTTTAAGAATCGGTGTTAAGCATTCTCTCTGCTTAAACTTGCCCCTAATCGGGGGATTATTGCTTGTGAAATGCTACTAGTGTTAACTAGTTAATCATCTCTTTAATGTTTTTTGCATCAACAGGGTCAACGTGTTTAGGACTTCTCATACTTCTGTGATGTTTACCATCAACTTTAGTAAGGATGTGTGATCTATACGCAGTTCCTCTTTTGATTTTGCCGCTTTTTTTAACTTTAAAACGCTTAACAGCGCCTTTTACACTTTTCATTTTTGGCATATGCTTACTCCCTATAGAATTTTCTACACCTCAAAACATAAATGTTCATTGGTCTAAAATGGGACGATATTATACCCAAATTATCTGAAATATATCTAACGTAAAAGTACACCGATAACTCTAACCCCATTTATGATAAAATCTATCAACCAAAAACGAGGGCTATGCTAGTGGACAAAATCACCGAAATACTTTCTCAAAAAAAGAAACTTCTTACAGAGATTTACTTTGATTTACAGCTTCACTTTGAAGAGAAATATGGCAAAGACGCTCTCGTACTTATGGAGATAGGCACATTCTTTGAAGTCTACGAAGTCAATAATGACGAGATGAAGGTTGGTAAAGCCAAAGAGATCGCCGAACTACTCAATATTCAGCTCACTCGCAAAAGTAAAGCCATCTTGGAGAACTCCGTCTCCAACCCACTTTTAGCAGGTGTGCCTGCAGTATCACTCGACCGTTATCTCTCAAGACTTATTGATACCAAAAAATACACGATTATTGTTGTCAAACAAAAAGGAGAAATGCCTAACATTAAGCGTTATGTCTCCAATATAATCTCTCCGGGAACTAACTTTGAGTACTTGAATGAACCTACCGAGAACAACATCGTCTCACTACTCATCGATGAGAATGCAGGCATCTACTCTGTTGGGTATGCAGCCATTGATGTGAGTACAGGTAAAACGATTTGTAATGAAA
>DRQB01000142.1 GCA_011330645.1 Campylobacterota bacterium
GTCAGAATCACTTATTGTATTTCTATAATAAGTTTCTTCTATCTACTTTTTTAAAAAGTAGTAAAATTAAAACTCAAATAGACGTTGATTTGTTTACTTATATTTGGTTGTCAAAGATCATTCAATAACACTCTTCCTAGCAACTCGCTAGCCGTCCATGTGTTGTTGGACGCGTATTATAGCACCGAACTTCTTCCTTGTCAAGGGTTTTTTGAGAAAATGTGCAAATTTGTTGAAAAAAATTTATTACTTACATTATATATAAATTTATAACAGAATTATCCATCTTTAATTTAAGACTACTTATTTATAATTGTTTTGTTATTTAATCAAAGGATACCTATGAAATTTTTTTCTCTCATGCTTCTATCTTTCCTGTTTGTTGCGTGTATGGAAACTCCTGACCCCTCATCTTCTAAAGAAAATGTTGCCAAAGAAACGATACATGATAATAAAGCTGAGGCAAAAGAAGCACAGGAAGCTTACCGTAAGTTACAAAAACGACGTAATAATGAATAAAATTTATCATTAACCTTAGATTAATCTGCCTCCACTATACTTTCGTATATTAATAATAAAAGGATTAACATGGCTTTATATGATAGAGACTATACGTCAGCCGAAACTGGTTATATTCAAGAGGGTGCTTCTGTTAGTTTTATGAAACAAACATATCAACTACTTGCAGCAAGTATGATTGCCGCTGCAGCAGGAGCATATGTTACTATGCCTTATGCTGAAACAGTGATGCAATACAGATGGTTTATTTTTGGATTTGAACTCTTTATGCTTTTTGTAGGACTTGGGATGACAAGAAATAAGCCAGGTCTTAACCTTGCAGCACTTTTTGTATTTACTTTTGCTACGGGTGTTTCTCTTGTTCCTCTTTTGGCTTCACTTATTGGTGCAGGTAATGGTGCAGTTATCGGTAATGCATTTTTAATGACAGCTGTTCTTTTTGGGGCACTAAGTTTATTTGCTATTAACTCTAAAACAGATTATTCTAGTTGGGGGAAACCACTATTTATCACATTGATTGTAGTAATTATTGCATCACTTATAAATATGTTTATACTTCAAAGTCCTATGATGCATGTCATTATTACCGCAGGTATACTACTTTTGTTTTCATTTTTTACCATTTATGATACACAAAATATTGCTAATGGTGCTTATGATTCACCTGTAGATGCAGCAGTTTCACTTTATATTGACTTTCTCAATATGTTCACTGCCCTTCTCCAAATACTTGGTATCTTTGGCGGAGACGACTAAAATAAGTATGCTTCATTTACCTATAGGGTAAGTGGAGTTGCCTCCACAAATAATACTTCAAACTCCAAATAACTCAAGGGATACTCATTCATAAGTTGTTTTATTTGTCTATAACTTAATTGTTTCTCTCCACCACTTACACCACTTCTTTTAATATAATGAAACATATCTCTCACTGTTTGGAACTCTAATCTATATGCTTGAAGTTCAAAATCTGCATCATAATATTTTTTGATAGATTTCTTCAAAGTCTCTTCTGAATATATAGGAGATTGTATCTGTGCTGTCTGATGTAGTGTTTTAAATGTATTTGCTGTAAAAATAGCAAAATATACTTTAACTGATTTTTTTGAAAGTTCTTTAAATACAAAATCTAAACTTTTACTCCATTGCAATGCAGAAGAAGAAAGAAGTAATGTCTCATCTTTTACTACATCTAAACACTTAAATGTTTCAATCCTATTAAAATCTGCAGTAATCTTTTTAATCATAGGATCTACAGGATGTAATCCTAACATCTCTGAAGAGGAATCTAGTGCTATAAATGTATCAAAATTTATTTTATTCTTTTCTATATTTTTATAGACTTCACCACTGCCACATCCTAGATCCACAATGCACTTATATTTCCCTGCAGGAAGCTTCGCTACAAGTCTTTTTGCAACTTCTGCCTGTATGACATTGTACGCATTATATTGGTGTGCAAAACGTGCAAATTGTTTGACTGCTTTTGATTCCTTAGTTTCTTCTATAAACACTATTTCTCCATCTTCATCACTGTTTCAAACTTTTTTGGGTATAATCGCCGAAATTATACCCAAATTTCAATTGGGGTAGTCAAACACATCAAAGAGGCAAACATGACATCAACACTATTAATTATACAAATTGTACTCGCCATTGCAATCACAATTGCAGTACTTCTTCAAAAAAGCTCAAGTATCGGTCTTGGTGCATACAGTGGAAGTAACGAATCAGTATTTGGTGCAAAAGGTCCAACTGGATTTCTTGCAAAAGCCACATTTACACTAGCATTTTTATTTATTGTAAATACATTGGCACTTGGGTATTTCTATACCAGTCAAAATTCTGCATCGGTTACAGACAGTATTGTACCTGCCAATAATGCTACGGTACCAACTGCTCCAGTAAAAGAGAACAGTGCACCTTCAGCACCTTCTGCTCCAACTTCTAAATAAGACCCCCCTATTCAAGAAGGATTCCCTTCTTGATAAACTTTTCCTACACATATCCACTCAATACATAGCAAGGTAAAAAAGGGTAAAATCTGCCTAATACACTAGCTAAGGATAGATTATGACAAATGAAATTTTTGATCAAACCGCAGAAAATATGGATAAAAGTATTGAAGCTCTGAAAAGGGACTTTGCAACACTTAGAACAGGTAAGGTAACCACTGGTATTGTAGACAATATCAAAGTAGATTACTATGGAACTATGACTGCCCTGACACAGGTAGGAAATGTTATCGCTACGGATGCAACAACGATTAGTATCACACCTTGGGAGAAAACCCTTCTTCCTGTGATAGAAAAAGCCATCCAAGAAGCAAACATCGGAGTCAACCCTAACA
>DRQB01000143.1 GCA_011330645.1 Campylobacterota bacterium
AAAGCAATACGCTCCGTAAAACTCTTTTTAGATGCACGTTCATGGATGGTGTGGTCTCCGTCACCGTAGGGTCCCCATCCATCTAGGGTGGCTACACCTTGGGAGGAGATAATGTTGGCATCGCTTACGCCTCCGCGTTTTTCGGTAGGGAGTGTGATGTTACATAGGGTGTTGATATGCTCTACAAAGAGAGCTTGTTCTGGTGAGGGTTGCATGACGTCTCTTTGTATGCCACCACTAAGCGTTGAAGTAGTACCTTCTACATAGTTTCTTGCTACTATCTCATCTATGGACTTGAGGACTCTGTCACGTTCTTCTGTGGTGGTGTAGCGTAGCTCGAAAGTAAGGTGAGCTTTTGGTGAGATGGTGTTGGCACCTATGCCTCCATGCATTTTACCTACGTTTACGGTGGTTTGTTTGTCTAAGTCAGTCAGAGCCACAAGAGCTATGAGTTTTTGTGCTGCTTCGAGGTTTGCATCGGCTCCTGCAGTGTAGTGGTTCCCTGCGTGTGCAGCTTTACCCTCGATGTCTATGAAAAAGGTACCCACACCTTTACGTCCTACGACTACTTCATCGTGAAGTCCTGCAGCTTCAAAGACCATACAGTAGTCATACGCCTTGGCGATGTTAGCAGAGAGATACTTGGAGTCATCGCTTCCTGTCTCTTCGTCACTGACAAGCAAGAAGTCTATGTTCTGGATGTCATCGTATTTTGCTTTGGCATTTCGTAGGGCTTGGAGGGCGACATAGTTGCCACCTTTCATGTCGCAGACTCCTGGGCCATATATCCACTCTGCGTCTTCTGTGAAGTTTTCAAAAGTTTCAGGAGGGAAGACAGTGTCAAGGTGTCCTAGAAGTAGAAGTTTTTTACCCTCTTTATGGGAAGATGTAAAATGTAAATGATCTCCTATCTCTTTTCGGCTATGTCTTTCTAGTGTATAGCCCAATGCGTTCATCCATGTAGCAAAAATTTTCCCATTTTTGTCTACACCTTCTTTATTTTTAGTCCAAGAGTTTATCTCTATAATTGATTTTAACTCATCAAAGTTTTGTTGCATGGTTACATTCCCATAAATACGACCTAATTCGCGTATGATTTATGAATATATTTTATTAAAGTATTGTAAAATGTTACATTAATCTTATGAACTTGGAGGAAGGGTATGGATAGAAAAATAGGGATGTGGCTTTATAGTAACAGTGGTGGCGACAAGATACAAAAGAAAATCGTTAAAAAACTTTTGGAAAGAGAGATAGAAACGGTTACAGACATTAATTTGCGTAATGCCATAGCCAAAAAAGGGCATATCTATCATGGGAAGCAAAAGGTAGATGAGCTTGATTTGTTTTTCTCTTATAATGCTGGGGAACAGACACAGTACCAGACTTTTCTCTATCAGGCACTCAACCGTGTCATACCGATGATAAACTCTTATGAAGCTTTTTCCCTCACAGAAGACAAGTTTCAAACTTCATTCTTACTCCAACAGCATGGCATCGCTACGCCAGATTTTCAACTTTGTCATAGAGATAACAGTAAGCAGCTTGGTAAGATTATGAATAAGTGGTCAAAGATGGTGTATAAGCCAACAGATGGTTGGGGAGGTGTTGGACTTACCAAGATAGAAAACCAAGCAACCTTGGATATGCTTATGCCTTTTCTAAATCAGATGGATTTACGTTTCTTCTATGTTGAGAAGTTTGTGAAGTATGACAACACAGATTTTAGGGTAGACATCGTAGATGGTGAGTTTGTGGCATGTTATGGGCGTAAAGCATCAAAGTCAGATTGGCGTACCAATGTGACAAGTGGGGGTTCAGTTTTTTTACGTGAGCCAGATGATGAAGTGATAGAGATAGCAAAAAAGGCAGCAGAAGTTTGTGGTGCCGACATCGCAGGTGTGGACATCATCTATGACTTGGAGAGAGAAGAGTATGTGGTACTTGAAGTAAACGGTATTCCAGCATTTGCTACACCAGAGCAAGAGAAGATGGGCTTAGATTTCAACAAAAAGAAAATCAACATGATTGTTGATATGATAGATAGAAAAACGAAGAAATAGGGTTTAGGCTTATCTTGAAACACTCTGGCACAATGCAAATGGCAAAGCCACCCCTTTGGGGACGGTGCATTGCTTGTCGTATTCCAAGATAAACCAAAACAAGATAACCAAAAATAGACATAGTAGTATAAAATAAACGAGGAGAACAAATGGCAAAGCAAAAACAAGATAAATTACCAAAAATAGGGATGTTATATCTAGATCATGTACTAAGATTTTTTGATAAATCAAACTTTAAAGGGTGGCCGGACAAGATTGAGACGGTGACCTACCACTGGAAAAATGATAAAGAGCGTTTCATTAATGAGGTAAAGCGTAAGAAAATAGACATTCTTATAGGGAACATTCCTGCTACAGCGTATGAGACATTTAGAGAGATAGCACGTGCGCTTCCAAATGTGCAGTTCATACCGTCTATGGATACACAGTTCTCCAACAAGTCTAAAGAGAACGTGACACGTTTTGCATGGAAGTATGATATACCTATCCCGCAAACGTATATATTTTATGACAAAGAGAAGGCTGCTAAGTTCATTGACAAAACAGAATTTCCTAAGATTATCAAAAAATCATACGGCCCTTCTAACTATGGTGGGTACTTTGTGCATAAGGTAGACTCTGCGCAAGAAGCGCATAACCTTTTGGCTCAGAAGAAGTACCATCCAGCGTATTTCCAAGACTTTGTACCGATGTCTGCAGATGTCCGTGTGATGCTCATAGGACATAAGCCTGTCTGTGCTTTCTGGAGACGTCCACCTGAGGGCGAGTGGCTTACCAATACTTCTCAGGGTGGAAGTATGGACTATATGGATGTACCTAAAGAGCTTCTTGACCTTGCCGTGCAAGTCTCTAAAAATGCAAACGCCGAGTACTGGGCATGTGACATCGCCGTAGGTGAAGATGGAAAGTACCGTATCTTGGAGTGTGCAACAGCCTTTGCTGCGTTCCCATACATCAGAGACTGGATAGGTCAGTACTTGATGTGGAAGTTCTCAAATGGTAGATTTGCCAAGCCAAACATTCCACTTTATAACTGGGAAGAGCTTGGTACGATGGATGCCTCTGTACTTAGAACACTGCGTTACATTACCTTTGGACGTTATACGCCTAGTTATGATGGTGCCTATTTCCTCGATAAAAAGGTAAAAGAGACAGAAGAAGGTGAAATGTACCTCCATGAGATGGATGCACTCTATCCAATCTTATTGACCGAAGACAGAACTGAGGAAGAGTGGCCAAGTGAGAAATGGAATTTTCAAGACAACTATGGACATACTGTAAGAAAAGTACATGCCAAGTCGAACCCTATGGAGAAAGAACTTCCTGAAGAACTTGAAGAAGTCTCTGGCGATGAGAGTGAAGAATCAGCTGTGATGCTTACAGAAAAGAAGATGAAGAAGATACTTACAAAAGTAGAGGGTATTGGTAAGAAAAAATCTGCTGAACTCATCAAAGAGTTGGGTGTAGATGGTTTGGTGGATGCCTTAGAAGATGCACCGGAAAAACTCAAAAAAGATTTTGACTGGATGAAGAAAAAAGTACTTAAAGAACTTAATAAACAGTGGGAAGCCTTTAAAGCTAAACTCTAACTTCAAATTCGGTGTTGTCATGGGACAACACCCTACAACTTACACTATAGAAAATTTGCTATAATTCCACAAAATAAATAGTTTAAAGATACACAATAATGAAAAACCAATATATGTCTTATGATGAGAGTCTCCACTTTCTTTATGAGATTGAAAAAAGCCATCCTGAACTTATTAAAATAGAGAAAATAGGTACAACCTATGAAGGACGAGATATTGTCCTTGCCAAGATAAGTAAAAATGTCGAAACAGCCGATGAAAAACCTGCGATGCTCTTTACGGGGAGTATCCATGCACGTGAGTGGGTTGGGCATGAGTTGGCGTTGAAGTTTATTAGCTATATGGCTGAAAACCAAGACATAGACCCAGTGTTAGAGAAATCACTCACAGAGTCTACCATGTATATGGTGCCTTGTTTGAATCCTGATGGGTATGAGTATTCACGTAAACATTTCTCTTTTTGGCGTAAGAACAGACGTAAAAACCATGATGGTACGATAGGGGTAGACCTTAACCGTAACTTCTCCATAGGTTTTGTCAAGCAGTCTAACACCTCTTCAAATGTGTATGGTGGAGAAGAGCCCTTTTCTGAAGCAGAGACAAGAGCCATCAAAGAGTTTGTCGATACACATGAAAACATTACCATAGCCTTTGACTATCACTCTCAGGGAAATGTATTTTTCCCTGCACACAAGTTTATGCATGAAGCAGAGATAGACGGTACAGACATGAACGTACTGTGTGCAAATATGAATGATGAGTTTGCCAAAGTAACAGGACGTAAATACGGTATACACAGAGGGAAGCCACCTGCAGGGCTCATCTCTGGTTCTGGACGTGAGTATTATTATTCTAAAGGTATCATAGCCATTGTTGCTGAGGTAGGGACGAAGAATATCCCTGACTATATGAAGAGTATGTCAGGTAGTATTCATGAAAATATCCCTGCACTCAAACATGCCTTTTCTGAAGTGATTAACTACTCAGATGTGGCACCTAAAAGGGTAGATGATTTTACCATTGAAAGTAGAGATGCCACTTCTGTGACACTTACATGGAAGTATGAAATACGCGATGATATCTTTTTTGAGATTTTTAGAAGTACCAAAGATAAAGATGCCTGTAATGAACGTACGAAAGTAGGGATCGTCGGGGCGCATACATTCATCGATAGAGATTTGAACTCTTCTACCAACTATCACTACACCATTCGTGCAGTCAATAAAACAACAGGCTATAAATCACCATTTGCACCTGTGGTAAAAGTACGTACGTGGCTTGAAGATGATGAGTTTTTTAAACTCATCTTTGCCAATAAGTCGGGCACAGGGTATGTAGGACAGTATACGCAAGAGCAGAACCGTTCGCACTTTGGACTTAACTCACTCTTTGTAGGTATCAATAAGTCTCGTGGTATCTGTGATGCCGTGATGAGTTTTGATCTTGACAGCATCCCTGAAAATGCTATTATCAAGTCGGCACGTTTTTACATCTATCCGATGAACCGTGTAGGTGCGAAGATAGAAAGATTTGGTGAGTGGAATCTCTCATTGCTCGAACAAGATAGTTTTACTGAAGTAACAGATTTTAATGAGATTGAAAATGCCACAAGTAAAGAAGTTATTGGGCGTGCGATACAGTCAAGTAATCTTACGCAAGGTATTTGGAATCACTGGAGTTTTTCTAAACATGAATGTAAACTTCTACAAGAGGAGATAGACAAAGGACAAGCTGTCTTTAGACTTGATGGTCCTAAAACTTTACCCGATGGTGAAGACTCACAAATGATGCAGTTTGACATAGGGTATGGACAATATGGTGGAGGTATCCATTATAGACCGATACTTGACATTAAATACACACTTGAAAATGAAAAAATAAAGCTGCCAAGTGCAACACGTACGACGATATGTTTTGACAAAACCAATGAAAAGCTCAAGTCTGGATTTGATGCAGAAGGGAGACGTGTTTATGGCTATCTAGACTTTGATCTAAGCCAACTTCCAGACCCTCAAACTACGATGATAACCCAATGTGCACTTCGTATACGTAATAACAATACATTCAAGAGTAAATCGGATGTGCATTACTATGTTGAGCTTGTTGAAGTCGATGAAGTGGGTACCTATGAAGATATTAAAAACCGTGAGAAGATAGAGTACATTGGTTATGAAGTTGCAGAGAATGACTTGGCGAAAAAAGAGTGTCAGTACTTCAAGTTTGATACGCTTTCTAAAAAAGTGTTAGATGAGATGCACCAAAAAGGCAAAAAGCTCAAGCTTGTCATCAAACCTACATCATCTTTGGGTATTAAAAACAGAATTATCGAGTGGAATGACGATGCAGAACTTGTTATTAAGTACATTCCTAAACGTCGTCAGTCTGTAGCCAAAGTAGAAAACCTAAAACTCTCTAAAGAGAACAAGATGATAAAACTCTCTTGGGATAAAGTAGAAGATGAGGCACTCAATGGTTATTATGTTGTTCGTAATAGTTTTCATGTACCTAACCATTTCATGGATGGAGTGAAAATATATGGAGGTAAAGACACTTACACCTTTGATAACTTTGCTTCCTTTGAGAAAGAGAAATATTATGCAGTCTTTGCTTACGATGATGTACCCAACTTTTCTGAACCCGCAATGATTAAATATAATCCTCTTGAGAAATATTAATGAGTAGGGTCGATAAAATCGACCTTAACGTATTTCAAGCAACAAATAAGACTAATTAACTCCTATTTAAAATCCTCTATGTTATACTAAAGTATGACAAAACAAACATTACCTGAATTATTAGCATCAGCAGCAGATAAGAAGTTTCTTTTTTTAGGAAGAGAAGGGCTTTTTACGCAAGATGAGATAGTACGCTTTTTGAAAAAGTATGATATCACAACGACAAAATATTTGGAAGAGGATGTTGTTGCTATCATAGAACCACTTAGCTTGAATCCTGTAGAAGAAGATATATCTAATGATGCCTATGATGCTAAGGTACCTTCATTTAGCCTAGATGCATTTGAAAAATTTCTCTCAGAGAGTATTAATGATGATGAACTGCTTATGGCTATTAAGCTTACCAATGACCAAGATAGAGTGTTTAGACTGTTAGGTAATGAAAATATCTCTGAAGAACTCTTTGTAAAGCTTCTTATGATGTACGAGTGGCATGATGATGAAGAGGATAACAGAGAAGACCGTGATACCATTATGTACACGCTTAAGCGTTATATTGACATTAAACCCAATGAAGCAGATTTGCACTACTCATACTTGACCCTACGCCGTTTGGCTACAGAGGCTACAAACCCTAAGTTACTTTTGGCACTCATAGGCTTTCAGAACTTTGAATTTCTTATCCGTGGGAAAGAGAAGGTGACACTGCGTGAGACCATCGCACGTAATGCCTACCTAGATAAAGAGGTCATCACCAAGCTTGTAAGCCTTAGAGATAAAAGAGTAGATGTGGCACTGGCAGGAAATGCCACAGTGGAGACAGCACTTTTACAAACACTTCTGGAAAAAGAGAACGAGCAGATAAACGAAGCACTTGCTACCAATGCAAACATAGATAACGAGATATTTAAAACACTCCTCACAAAAGAAGACAAAGTGGTACAACTTTTGCTACTGTCTCAGAAGATAGATCTAGAACGTTTAGCTTTTATAGATGCCCAAGCATTGGATGAAGCACTGTTCTCGACGATAGGTGCCAATGAGCACTTAGATGCAGAAGTGATAGATGCCCTGAAACAAAGAAAGTATGAAACACTCTTATGTAACCTTGCACAAAATAGAACACTGAGTACGGAGCAACTGGAAGCCATCTATGAAAAAGGCATGAACGCTACGCTAGCATGTTTGGCTATGAATGCTGCTATGCCTGTAGCACTGTTAGAAAAGTTTTATAACACTTATGAAGAGAAGGAAGTACAGTTGGCTTTAGCCCATAACCCTCGTACCCCAGAGCCTATACTCCGTGCCCTTTTTGAAAAAGATGACTTGGAGATACAAAGAAATATGGCATCAAATTCTTCTATCCCTTTGGATATTTTAGATATTCTCAAAGTAGATACGAGATTGCAAAATGAGTTGGCGAAGAATCCTATACTCATCAAAGGGTATGAAACAGTGTTAGATTATGACAAGAAGGCGGTACAGTTTTAATGAAAGCAAGTAATATTACCAAAGTAGTAAATAAACTCATTGTACAGAAGCTCCCTGTGTTTATCTGGGGTGCACCCGGTATTGGGAAGTCATCAATCGTGAAGGCTATCGCGAAAGAGCAGGAGTTAGAGTTCTTGGATTTGCGTTTGTCTCTACTTGACCCTACAGACTTAAAAGGTATCCCATTTTTTAATGCCCAGACCAATGAAGGTGTGTGGGCAAAACCTAGCTTTTTACCCTCAAACCCAGACTCTAAAGGTATCTTGTTTTTAGATGAGATAAACACCGCACCTCCAGC
Organism: Campylobacterota bacterium; assembly: GCA_011330645.1. Taxonomy (GTDB): domain Bacteria; phylum Campylobacterota; class Campylobacteria; order Campylobacterales; family Sulfurovaceae; genus Sulfurovum. The sequence goes on from DRQB01000143.1 coordinate 8,117, forward strand.
CGTACAGGCTTCTGCGTATCAGCTCATCCTTGACCGTAGAGTAGGTGAGTATGAACTGCCTGAGGGGTGGAGCATTATCGCGGCAGGAAACCGTGAAAATGACAGAGGTGTGGTCTATAAAATGCCACCACCACTGGCAAACCGTTTTGTGCACTTCGAAATGGAAGTAGACTTTGACGACTGGAAAGCATGGGCGTACTCTGCCAAAATAGATGCCTCTATCATCGGGTATTTAGCCTATGATAAGTCAATGCTTTTTACTTTTGATGCTACATCTAACGAGAAATCTTTTGCCACACCAAGGTCATGGGAATATGTTGACAGTATAGTAAAATCAGGTATAGATAGTGATTTGATATTAGATAGTATTAGTGGGGCTGTAGGGCGTGAAGCAGCCATTGGGTACATCAGCTTTAAGAAGGTGATGAAAGAACTTCCTGACCTAAATAGAGTGCTTGACGGTACACTTACAGAATTGGAGGAAGAGGATGCCAAAGTGATGATGGCACTTGCCATCGGACTTGTGAATGCACTGTTAGAAAACCCAAGTAGCGAGGCGATAGACAATGTCTTAAAGTTCTCGCTCAAACTTCCTGGAGAGTTTTCTATTATGCTTGTCAAAGATATGCAGCAAAATGGCATAGATGTAGAAGGTTCCAGTGAATGGGGCGAATGGGTGAGAGAGTTTGCATATTTGTTGGCATAATTACACATAGTGTGTAATATTGTTTTAAGTTTTGATGTGTATAGTGTGTAATATACATATAAAGGATTTAGAATGACATATATAGCATTTGTACATAAAGAAGATGATATCTATATTGCGACTGTCCCTGATTTGGACTATTTGAGTGCCAAAGGATATAGATTTGAAGATGCGGTAGCACATGTCAAAGAGAAAGCAGAGCTTCATTGTGAGGCACTGGATAAACTTCCTCTGGCTACAGAATACGAAGAACTACTCAAAACTGCCAAGGTACATAAAGATGATATTCCTCAGATATTGGGGCTTAAAGTTGAAAAGAATGTACGTATCAATATGATGCTTCCTAAAGAGGTGCTAGAACTTGCCGATGCAAGAGCCAAAGAAGATTTTTCTGGTAATAGAAGTGCGTATATACAGGCACTGATAAGAGAAGATACTAACGGTTAAATTTATACGCTATTCCAACTACTAGTATAAGCGTTAAAAGATAGACATAGACATTGCTAGTAAAATAGGGCACTAGAAGTAGTGCGATACCTCCTACCATGGGCACTACTTTCTTTTGTGCCTTGGCATAGCTGAGATAGGCTATGCCTAAGGCGCCTAAAAAAATGTTCCACAGTATGAATGAAGTAGTCACTAGAGTAGCCCTAAAAGGGCTATGAAAAGTACAGGTGGGGTAATGACAAGTCCAACTTTCATGTACTCACCCCAGCCAATTTTCACACCTTTTTGTGCAAGTACATGTAACCATAGTAGCGTAGCAAGTGAACCGATTGGGGTCATTTTCGGTCCTAAGTTTGAGCCAAGTATGTTTGCGTAAACCAAAGCCTCATTTCCTGCATATCCAACTTTGTCGATGGCGATGTCCATTATCATAATGGTAGGCATATTGTTCATGATAGAAGAGATGAAGCCAGAGAGAAAACCAGTACCTATGACAGCGACTGCATGACTTTGTGTTTGCAGTGCTGCTATCCATGAAGCTATAACATCAGTGAGTCCTGCATTTTTAAGTCCGTAGACAACGACATACAGCCCTATAGAAAACCAAACTACCTGCCAAGGTGCAGCTTTGATGGTCATGAGAGGTTTGGTAGCTTTAAAATGGTTTGCTATGGCTAGAAAAAGCAGTGCCCCGCCCAATGCAAATACAGAGATAGGCAGATGATAGTGGTCACCTACAAAGTATCCGATCATCAAAAAGCCCAAGAACCACCATGAGAGCTTGAACATAGTTTGGTTTTTGATGACCGATGAAGCTTCTGGAAGTTGGGTGACATCAACAGTAAGTGGGATGTCTTTTCTAAAGTATATCCACAAGATGGCGATGGAAGCGATGATACTTAGCAGGTTTGGTACAAACATATGTTTCATGTACTCTACAAATCCGATGTCAAAGTAACCTGCGGTGACGATGTTGGTAAGGTTTGAAATCACCAATGGGTTTGATGCTGCGTCACCTATGAATCCTCCTGCCATAAGAAAAGCAAAGATAGCCAGTGGCTTCATCTTGAGGTATTTCATTTTGGCTAGCAGAATAGGGGTAAGGATAAGTGCTGCACCATCGTTGGCAAAGAAAGCAGCTACGAGAGCACCCAGCAGTAATATGTAGACAAACATTTTATTACCAGAACCACCAGAGAGTTTTGCCATCTTGATGGCTGCCCATTCAAAAAAGCCTATCTCATCCAAGACCATGGAGAGGATGATAATCCCGATAAACGCCAGTGTTGCATCCCAGACAATGTCTATAACAGTAAGGACATCTTGGAAGCTAACGACACCGATGATGAGTGCAACAACAGCACCTATGACAGCCGTCGTTCCTATCTGTAGTCCTTTAGGTTGCCAGATGACAAAGAGGAGGGTAATGAGGAATAGTGTTGAGGCTAAAAACATACTATTTGTTGATTACTTTTGATTTAGCGAGTGCTGCTTCTATCTCTTCTTTACTTACATCACCCGAGAGGTCAAGGTGAACTTCGCCGTCCTTGCCACTTACTTCCATGTTGGTTATTTTCTTTTTTGTTTCATCTGACATACATTCGCATTGTCCCGTGGCACAGTTTTCTACCATTTTAACGATGTTTTGTTTCTCGACTGATCCGGTAAAAGCTATCTTGACGCCTTCACCTGTTTTAAATACATTTTTGTTCATAGGATTTCCTTTTTTTTGTAATGTTTGGATAATTTTGGGTAAAAGTACCTCTTCTATTTCTTTATATGTCTCTTCAAATGCTTCATACCCCTTACCATCTGGGTCTTCAAAGCCTACGTGTATCTTGGGTGCAGGTTTGGGGAATAGTGGGCAAGTTTCGTTGGCATGGTCGCAGACTGTGACTATGAGATCATAGTTGTTGTCTATCACTTCATCTAAGACTTTAGAGTGGTACTCGTCTTTCCAAATACCTTTTTCTTTTAAGAGCTTCTTGGCATTGGGGTTGACTCTTCCTGATGCCTTGACCCCAGAACTGTCAGCATCTATGCCATCAAGTTTGGCGTTGATGAGTGCTTCTGCGATAATACTTCTGCAGCTGTTTCCTGTACAGAGAATGAGAACTTTTTTCATAGCTTTCCTTTATTTTATTAAGGAAGTATAGCAGAATAATTTAGATATATCAAGATATATTGATATATCTATCGCATAACAAATAAATTCGTATCTATAGTATTCAATAGATGACTTGAAAATGTTTGTTCATCAAAAAATGCATCATCTTGCAAATGGAGAACAACCATATCTGCATTTTTTTGATTGATGTAATCTGCGAGGTTTTCATCCATTTCTTCAATAAAATCACCATCGAGCCCAGTCTCTTTTTTCAGTGTACTAAAGGTCTCTTTTTGTTTATCTATGATTTCTTTGTTAATACTTACATCCATACCAGGATCTATGGTCATTCCCATGAAATCTGTATTGAAAACATAATTTTCAACAAAATATGAATGTTCGAATAAAAGATGTATTTGTGATTGAGGGAAGAGGGTTTGTATATATTGGATTCGTTCTTTATTGTCATCATTTAAATCAACAATATAGAGTATCTTAGTATAGGTTGTACTATCTTTTTTAAGGATAAGTACAGGAAAAGGTACGGTATGAATCATTTTATGAGTGATAGAATCATAATAGGAAGAGAGCAGAAAAAGATCAGTATGATGTTCTGAAAGTACTTGCACACGATGCACAGTATCTTCTTCTTCTACAAAGAGAGCATAGTTCTGTGTATACTCAAGAGAACTCAAGGTATCAACTATTTCTTGTTTGATGATTTCTTTATTGATGCTGTCAGCATCATGCGAAAAATATTCTGGAAGAGCAAAGAGCGTATTTTCATGTACAAATAATATTTCTAAAAGTGCATTGTATGTTTGGGACATTTTGACAGCTTTTTGGAGTAAAAATGTAATCTTATCTACTTCATTGATGACAACCAAGATGTGTTTTGGAGTCGTTGACATGATGTATCCTTTCTCTTTATTTATGTAGTTTTTCTGAAATTTCTTCAACCTCTTCTTTAATCTCTTCTTCCACATGCGCTATATCAGCATCCACTGCGGCATCTACCTCTGATTGTTTTTTATATTTTCCATGATATACCCCTAAAACAAGTGCTGCAATAGCAGAAGCCACAAATAAGAAATTGTATTCAAGCATCGTTGGGTCGGCAAGATAAAACATACCAATGAGGGCTGAGAATATAATGAGATATCCTATAAAAGATGTAATAAATCGTTTGATTGAAAAAGATGTTGTGTGATTCATGCTATGTCCTTTAGATGATTTCTAAATACATTATAACACGTTTAAGAGACACTTTTTGTTTACTGGCTAACATATGTCACTTAATGAATCTGAGAGATAAGTGCCTCAATACCAAGTATGGTAAGAATCACTCCTCCCAGATATTCAGCCTTATTTTCAAAATGTGTACCTAGTTTTTTCCCTAAGTAGATGCCTAGTAATGAAAAAAGAAAAGTAAAACTTCCTATGATAAAAATGGAAAACCAGATGTGAATGTGTTCCAAGGAAAAAGTAAATCCTACAGCAAGTGCATCAATGCTTGTGGCAAGTGCGAGTAACAGGAGTGTACCAGTTTTCAGTGTCGTCTTTTTTGTATCATTCGCATGTTTTATCATGTCATACCCTAGTGAGACTAAGATGATAAAAACAATGTAAGGTTCATACATCTGCACATAGACAGTGATGTAGCTGCCTGCAAAGTATCCGATGAGTGGCATAAGTATTTGAAACAGACCAAAAAATAGAGCTATTTTCAGGGCATTATAGAGAGGCATATTTTTATATTGACTCCCATATACGATAGATATTGCTAAGGCATCCATCGCGAGTGCAAGGGCAATAAGTATAAGAGACATCTTAGTGTTTTTCTATCACTTTTTGAAGCAAAGGCAAAAAGAATGGTGTCGTCTTTCCTCCGATGAGTGATTTTCTGAGTTTTGTGCCATTCTCATCTAAAAAGTGAAAGACAGGTGTGACTTCTACTTGGAGTTCATCTGGTACCATCATATCGCTCATTTCCAGCATGACAGGTACAAAATGCACATTGATATAGGCTATGAGTGCTGCATCGGTAAAGACCTCTTCTTTCATATATTTACATGAACCACAGTGCTCTTGCGACATAAAAAGAAGCAAAGGCTTATGTACTTTTTGTGCGTACTCCAGTGCATCATCATAATCATGCTGCCATACGATTGTAGATGCTTGAGGTTTCTTTTTTTCCAATATATTGTATTTGTGTAGTGTGGCATTGAGCTCTTTTTCTTCAAGTCCTCCTACATGTCTAAAGACCTCATTGCCTTTGGCATCATAGATGATTTGTGTAGGTATCATCATGATTTTTAGTTTACTTGCAACTACACGGTTTTTGTGTACGTCTATGAAATAAAGCGGTGCATTGGCAGAATGTTCTTTGATGAGATAGAGCATTTTTCCCATTTTTCTACAGCTTTTACAAGAGTCCGAACCTACTTCCACAAAAGTGGGTGTACCTGAGCCTATGTGACTTTTGACATCTTCATAGGGGGTAGCCAGAAGCAGGGGACGACCTGCTGCAAAAAGGTTAAGCGTGAGGATAAGTATCAAAGTAAAATATTTCATGGGTTCTCCTAAAGTTGTAGTGTAGCCTGATAGGCAAAATAAATCGCAAAGAGTATGAGCAATGTCGCAAAACCTTTGTTAATCAGTGTTGAGAGTTTTGTCAGAGTTGTACTGTTGCTGATGTTTTGTGCAAATCCTACAGAAATCCCTGCAGCTAAAAGCAGGAGCGAATGTCCCAGTGCAAAAGCTAAGATAAGTCCATAAGCATAGACATAACCTGAGTTAGCCGCTACAGAGATGATGGCAACAAGTGGTGCTGAGGCGCAAGGTGTACTCACCATTCCAAAAATGATACCTATAAGAAACCCACCAAAAAGACGGTAGGGTATGAGTGCTTGGATAATAGCAGATTTATCTACCTCACCCAGTATACCCCAAGCATACAATCCTATAAGCAGACTTAGTACGGAAGCAGCCAAGTATGCCCAGAGTGGCGCGATGGAAAAGAAAGCACCAAATTTGGCTACCATGAACCCCAACACAGAAAAACTCAACATGACACCCAGTGCAAAAAGAAGTGTAAAGAGGTAGGTATAGGTACGTTTTTTACTCCCCTCCAAGTCTTTGTTGAGTGCTACAGCACTCCCGACAAGCAGAGGTACAGCAATAAGAGAACAAGGTGCTACAGCAGTAATGCTTCCCGCAGCAAAAGCACCTAAAAATGCCAGTATGGAGTGTGAGTCAAGTAGGGCTAGAATACTCTCTTGCATTAGGCATTTTCCATAAGTGTGAGTACTTCATCAAGTGTGAGTAACTTACCTGTGCTAAGCACTTTGCCATTGATGACAAGTCCAGGAGTACTGACAACACCATAGGCGATGATATCAGGGATGCTGTCTATTTTTTGGTACTCCACAAATTTTCCACTTTTGCTGATGGCTTCTTGTACTACTTTTTCCAGTGCTTTACATTTTGTGCAACGTGTACCGAGTAGTTCTATTTTCATCCTAAGCTTCTTTCTTACCTATCAGGCACTCTTTCATCATCTCAGAAATTTCTTCGGCTTTGACATCACCTTTGACAGTAATCTCTGTCTGTTCTCCTACCCCTGTCACCTCCACTGCACTAATCTTGCTCATGGTCTCCATATCACAGGCACATTCACAATCTCCTGACTGACATGCTTCTATCTGCTCTTTAATGGCTTGGGGTTTAAATCCTGTGAGTGAGGCGTGTACGCCTTCATGTGTATTTTTAATATTGAACATGAGTGTGTCCTTTTTTAGTAGACTATAGCAGAAAAGGAGTAATATATCAAGGTATCTTGATATATTATGTGTTGCAACATCCTTTAAATTCAGGCAAATCCATCTCCAAATAAGAAATCTCTTTCAAAATGTCTTGTCGAAATCTATCAAGAGGGGAACGAATGGCATAGTATGCCCAGCGACCTTTACGGTCTACCTTTAAAAAGCCAGCATCTTTGAGGATTTTGAGGTGCCTTGAGATGCGTGACTGTATCATCCCGAAAGCCGATTCTATGTCGCAGACGCATACTGCACCGTTTTCATCTATAAATCTTAGTATTTTGAGCCTGGTCTCATCGTGGAGTGCACCGACGGTTTGTAAAAAGTTTTCCATGAGAGTAGTGTAGCGTAAAAGTAAATATGTATCAAGATATATTGATTTTAATATGAAAAAAGTACACAAACAATACACATATATTAGAATATACTAATATACTAATATAGTTATATAGGAGTAGGAAATGACAAAATTTACAGCATGTAAACGTGCAAATGTCGATACGTTGATGATAGAGAGTGCACAAGATATGTTAGAGGCAGTGGAGGGTGAGACAGAAGAGAAGGTCAAACTGTTTGCCTTACTGGGCAATGAAGTACGGTTTAAAATCGTTTTACTTCTGCTCAATGTAGAGCGTGTCTGTGTCTGTGATCTTGCGGACATTCTCAAGATGAATCAGTCACCCATCTCTCAACATCTGCGTAAACTCAAAGATGCAGGTATTTTAGAAAATAAACGTGAGGGGATGACTATTTACTATGCTATTGCTTCTAGTAAAAAAGAGAAGCTAACACAACTATTGAGAGGAGAAGAGAGATGATAGATAAAAAAGTACTTACAGGACTTTTAGCGGCATTTGGTGCATCGCTTTGTTGTATTACACCAGTGTTGGCTGTTTTGGCAGGTTCTACAGGACTGGCATCCAGTTTTACATGGATGGAGCCTTTCCGCCCTTATCTCATAGCTTTAACTGTTGTGGTTTTAGCCTACGCCTGGTGGGATAAGCTCAAACCTAAAAAGGCAGATATAGAGTGTGCCTGTGAACAGGAAGAGGGTGGTAAGGTATCATATTGGTATAGCACAACATTTTTGGCTTTGGTGACACTCTTTTCTGCTGTGATGCTTAGTTTTCCTTATTGGGGTGATGCGCTGATACGCAGTGATAAGCCTAACACCATCGTGGTAGATAAAGCCAATTTGTTTAAAAATACCATCCATATAGAAGGTATGACCTGTCAAGCTTGTGAAGCGACGGTAGAGAAAGTAGGTTCAGATGTTGAAGGTGTCATTAGCATCAAAGCCTCCACCAAAGACAAAAGAGCCATTGTTGAGTTTGACAAAAGTAAAACAGACATCAAGACTATTATGAAAGCGATAGGTTCTACGGGCTATAAACCTGTGAGCTATGAAGACAAAAGTGGTACGCATAATGTTAGTGACATACCTGTTGAAAAACATAAAGAATCGACTACAAGTAAATGTAGTGGTGGTAAATGTGGTGCAGGTAAGTGTGGTACTGAAAAATGCGGATAAAAATATAAAAGGATACAAAATGTTCAAATTTAAAGCTAAAGAAACAAAAGAGAGTTGTGACTTAGGAGATAACTGCTGTACACCACAGCCTAAAGGAAAAGTAGAGTGTCCTACCTGTCATGAAAAAGCTAAAGGCGTACTGGGAAAAACAGTTGCTCATTTGGTGAAAGAAGTGAGCAAATCAAAATTTGATGATTTCGATGGCTTTTACTACTGTAAAACACCCACGTGTAAAACAGTCTATTTTAGAGAGAGTACAGTTTTAACCCAAGAAGATATGCGTGTGGTTGTTGGACTCAAAGAGGGCGCCACTCCCGCTACAGTCTGCTACTGTTTTGACTGGACAAAAGAGAAGATAAAAGCAGAGCTTGAAGCTACAGGAAAAACTACAGCGCTTGAAGACATCAAAGCCAAGATGGAAACCCCTGGATGTAGCTGTGAAGTGTTAAACCCTAGTGGTGGGTGTTGTCTTGGGGATGTGGGTAAAGCTATCAAATCTTTG
>DRQB01000144.1 GCA_011330645.1 Campylobacterota bacterium
AGGATTTGCAAAAAGTAACGTGTTTGCAAACTCCAAGTAGCAGAACACTCACAGGTTTTGGTATAGACATCCATCCCTTCGAAACAGGGAAACAGATGTTCTTATGTGGTGTGCCTATAGATACAGATTATGGATTTAAAGCACACAGTGATGGGGATGTGGCTATCCATGCACTGATAGATGCACTCTTAGGTGCTGCGGGTATGGGTGACATCGGTGAACTTTACCCAGACACAGAAGATACGTATGCAGGAGCAGACTCTAAAGTACTCCTTCGTGACACTGTAAAACGTATCGAATCTTATGGGTTCACCATAGGTAACATTGATATGACCATCATGGCTGAAGCACCAAAGCTTCTACCGTACAAAGATGAGATGAAACGCACACTTGCCAACATCTTAGGATTAAGACAAAATTTTGTCAATATTAAAGCGACTACTGCTGAAAAACTTGGTTTTGTAGGACGTAAAGAGGGTGTGACTGTTCACGCCATAGCAAATTTAACATACACAAACTGGAAAAAATTATGAAAATAATCATTGTAGAAAATGAACTCTATCTGGCACAAAGTATCGCCTCAAAATTAGGTGAAAATGGTTTTGACACTGAGATATTTAGCTCTATCAAAGAAGCGATGAAAAGTAAGGGAGATGTTTACTTACTTTCTACCAATATGCCAGGGCAAGACACAACTCCACTTATCAAAGCATTTAAAGACAAAATTATTATTTTGATGGTAAGTTATATCAACAACGATACAGTATCTCAGCCACTTAAATTAGGGGCAAAAGACTATATTGTAAAACCATTTATGATAGAAGAACTCCTACGTAAGATAGAACACTATCAAGAGTATCAAGAGCTCAAAAAACGTACGGAACTCTATCAAGAGTATATGGAAAATCTCCTCAAAGATATTAAGACAGATGCGTGTACAGATAAAATATGTACGCCTCTTGTGATAGAAACTAACTATCAAAGGCTTGTAGATAAAGTTGTCTTCGAATATGCAAAGCATAACAATAAACTTCTGACTTTTATACCACTTACAGAAAAGACATGGAAAGAAAAAATCACCAACAGCCCTTCGCGCTCAATCTTATATATTACAGAAGTGCACACGCTTAAAAAGGCAGATAAAGAACATTTACTTGAACTTTTAAAATCTTATGAATTTATACTTTGCAGTACAGGTGAACTTGAGTGTGAATTTGAAACGATTACACTTAATACTGATTCAAAACTCTATGATCAAAATGAAATTTTGACTATCGATGATTATGTGAAATTCATTGTTAATTCTTTTCAATACAAGTTCCCAGATACTGAGCTCTCTAAGAAATTAGGAATTTCTAGAAAAAGTTTATGGGAAAAGCGAAAAAAATATGAACTCTTTAAGAAAAAATAGAAAGGAGCCAAGCCATGTCAACAAACAAGTCACTCTATATTGATACCGAAGCACTTTCTACTTTAGCCTTAGTCCAAGCAGGTCTTATCTCCCCTGTAGATAAACTCATGAACCAAGCAGAGGCAAAAGAGGTAGATGAAACAAAGTTTTATAAAGGTGTACCTTTTCCTTTTGCTTTTGTTCTTGCACCTACAGGTAAACAAAATCATCACATCCTTCAAAGCCTAAATAAAGGTGAAAAAGTTGATCTCATTAATGAAGGTCATAAAGTAGGTGAACTCACGGTAGAGGAGACTTTTCCTATAGATCCAAGTCAAAGACTAAATAATATCTATGGCACATCAGATGCTACCCATCCTGGAGTGAAAAATACCACAGCAAGACTGGGGAGTATCGCAGTTTCTGGGGAATATACAGTCAACTATCCACTAATAGAAGATAATATTAAACGTATACAAAGTATGATTAACAAAACAGGTGCTAAATTTGTTTCTGCCATTATGCTTGCAGCAAACCCTCTAAACCGTGCCCATGAACGTATGATACGTCAAGCTATTTCTGACAGTGATTTGCTCATCATTTTCTTACGTAAGCCATTTACAACTGAGGGGCTTCGTTATGATATACGCCACAGTGCACTTGAAACCTTCGTAGAAAATTTTTTACCACGCAATAAAGTACTCATTGTACCTTTTGAAAACACCTATATCTTTGCAGGATATAATGAACTCATTGTAGATGCTTTATTGGCAAAAAACTATGGATGTCAGCAACTCGTTGTAGGTAAAAATCATGGAGGATTAGGACTTTACTACGACAAAAACCGTCTCTCGTCTGTATTTGATCATTGTAAAGATATAGATATTCATGTTAAGACAGTAGATGAATATGTCTATTGTGATACGTGTAAGACATTGGTAAGTACTACGACCTGTCCACATGGACAACACCACCATGTACATTATCATTCTGATTCTATTATGGCACTGATACAATCAGGGCTTATCCCACCTTCTATACTCATGAGAAAAGAAGTCTCAGCCAACATTTTGGCCGCACTCTTTCCTGATCGTTTTAAAAACCTTCAAGAGATGCATTACTCTCTTATGCCAGGTTCTGGACTACTTGAACAACAGAGCGAAGAACAGTTCTACCTTAAACTTATTCAACTCTATCAAACTTCATCACTGACATAAGTGATTTTCAAGGATAACACATGACATTACAAAAACTCTTTTTAACTTTTGGTGGAGCGGGACTTAGCCCAAAAGCACCAGGTACCGTAGGTACATTGGCATCTTTACCTGTAGGAATTGTGGTACTATATACCCTAGGTATGGAAACCCTTTTTATGCTCACGCTTGCCATTACCGTTATAGGTATCTTTGAAATTAACAAGTATGAAAATACCACAGGCTTACATGATCAACAACATATCGTTATAGATGAGGCAGCAGGTATGTGGCTAAGCCTCATGATAGCACATTCTACTGCCATTACGATGACATATCCATACGCAGAGATACTCGCCATCATCTTCAGCTTTGCAGCATTTCGTCTCTTTGACATCTGGAAACCCTCAACTATTGGTTGGATAGACCGAGAGCTTAAGGGTGGTATGGGAGTGATGTTAGATGATGTGCTTGCTGGAATTGCTGGAGGCTTGCTCGCTGTAGTGCTTTTAATGGGCATAGGGAAGTTGGTTTAACTTCCTATCAACTTGACTAACACCTGCCCAATCAGTGCCTCATACTCCTTCAAGACATCCGCTTCTACTTCTTTACCCGAACGAAAAATTTTATGATATTTCTCTAAAGATTTTCTCAAGTCATCATCCAGCCACTTTTCTTTAAAGGCAGCATCCATTTCTAACTCTGTCATATCTCGTACGGCATGAGAACGTTTTGATACTTTCACGGTATGATACAGTGACCTTCCCAATAAGATATAAGGGAAATTTCTATTTTCCATGGGACCTATTTGGAGATATTTTTTGCCTAATGTCCGTCCTAAAACTTTCACTTCTGAGAGTTCTTTAAAACCAAAATAGGCACCGATTCCACCGACCACTGCACCAATGGCACTCCCCACTAAAAGAGTATGCCCTACAAAAAGTAAATCAATACCTGCACCTGTCACAGCACCTGATGTTGCACCTGTTACAATGAGCTCTTTTTGTGTAAGACCAAATACAGAAGCTGATTCTTCTGAAAAGAGGTCCATACCTTCAAAAGTTAAATTTGATTGTCGTATGTGCAGATGTTCATGATTCCATACTTCTTCTATTTTATTTTGTGTATTCTCCTCAAGTTCTCTCAATTTATTTTTATAATTTACTTCTATTTTTTCTTTATCTGCTTCACTTGCATTGTCTGTATCAAATGGCAATTCCTCTACAAAAGAACATGCACCATATATCAACTTTGTGATTAAGAATGCACTACGATTCAACATTTGTTCATGATATTGTTCAAAAAGTTTCATAGATGCTTTTACAGGGGCAATCCATTCCTCTTTGAGCTGTGCCATACTTTCCAGTATTGTCATATGCTGTTCAAGACTTGTCTGCATAGGATTAAAAGTACGTACCATCTTAAAATACTGTTCTAAGGCGCGTTTCCACTCCTGGCTATAGTCAGAATCATCTATATGGTTTATAAGCGCCATAGAAGGCTGTCCTGTCCAACGCAGTATCTCCATCTCTGCTTCATACTCTTTCCCATAAGGTTTAGAACCATCTACCACATAAATAATACCTGCCCCATTCATAATGGGTTCTAATAATTGTACTTCATCATTAAAGCGTTCGTCTTCTCTATGTTCATTAATAAACGCACGTACTACTTCTTGCTTTTTATCTGCACTGACCTCATGTTTTTCTAACCAAGCTAACACACGTCTTGCTCTCTGAAATCCAGGAGTGTCAAAAAGCTCATAGACTGTTTTTCCATCAACACTCAAAGGAAAAGAACGTTGTTTGGTTGTCGTACCTGGGGTATCTGAAATTTGTACAGAGTCATCCATCGCTAACGCAGCTACTATGGAGCTTTTTCCTTTGTTTGGATGTCCAACTACCGCAAATTTAGGATGTTTTATCATCGCTTTAACCACACTTTCTTTTCATTCATTTGTGAAAGTTTTCTGTCCCATACATCAATAGCACTTTGTTTAATTTCATAATGATTTTCTACTGTCCCCACAGGAACAATAACAACTTTATCAACTTTAAGGGTTAGTTCTTTCAAGTAATCAGCAAAATCCATCGTGGGAGGTTCCCAGCCCTTTACAAAAAAGAGTACTTCCCCATGACTTTTTGATATGATCTCATTATCTTCCTCAAACGTATTACTCCCTCCTACTTCGAAAAATTGTGGGGCAATAACATGGATACTGTCTGTCAATACCACTAACTGTTCTTTAGAGATGGCCCATCCTTGTACAAGATCATAAGATGCATCCAACTGGTGAAGTATCTGCCCATAACTCTGTGCATTAGGTACAAATATATCTTCATCATTTGTTGCACGTGTAGTGATAATAGGTTCATTCATCTCTCTAAGTAATTTACCTGCACCATTGAGTGTAAGAAAAGATTTCTTGATAGCATAGTTCAAGCCAATACTTGAAATCATAAACATAACCAAACGCAAAAAGAGTGCATAAAAAAGTGTAGCCATTGCTAGAAACTTCCACCACTGTCCCAATTGAGAAGCATGATGAATCATCTCCTCACTTAATTTATCACCTAGTCTAAAATATTGGCTATGTTCTATAAGTTCCAGTGAAGGTACCGCTGAAGGTAAAAAATCTCGCCATGCAAAGGCAAGAGTATCTAAAAATGTATGGAATGATTCTGGTGTAATAGAGAGTGTTGTACTCCATGCAAAAGCAATGTCTTTCGTTACAACCATACCTAGTAATGCTAAAAGTAATCCTAAAGAAAAAAAGAGTGCTATCATTTGTGATCGCTTGATGATTACCCAATTTAAAAGTAAAGGATTCATACGTATATTTTTGAGGTTAATTTGCATTTTATTTGGTAAAAAAGAAAGAATCTTTTCCATCCAAAATGCAGGAGAGATATGTACAAGTAAACTTTGTGCTTGATTGGCACGGAACATTGAAACTATGGTCAGTGACATGGTCAAAAGAGGGAAAAATACTACCATAGCCATAAAATAAATAACATTCACAGGTTCATGTCCACTATAGGCAAGTAATCCTATCCCTGAAAACAAACCTACTACAAATGCGACAATTCCCAACGTTAATGTCATACCATAAAGATAGGAACTGAAAGTATCACTTAAGCTTGGCTTTTTAATTGTCGATACGTGCTCTTTCTGCCATGCAACAAGCTGATCAATAGGTTTATTTTTTAACAGTACATGTGCCAAACCAAAAGCACGATTCTCTTCACGTGAAGAAGTATCACTCTCTAAAAGCTCATATAAATTTAGGTAAGACTTTAAATTCATACCTCTTTATTCCTCTTCAGGGCATCCATAAATAAGACAACGTAAATGTTCTTTATACGCTTCATCATCATAAGAATCTACTCGTGCCACACCTTCATCAAACGCAGCTTTTGCTACAGCTGAAGCTACCCAAATCAGTGCTTCTTTATTAAAAGGAAGTGGAATAATATGCTCTTTCCCATACTCTATATGGTCATTATGATATGCTGCCTTCACATAATACGGTACAGGCTCTTTAGCCAACGCTGCAAGAGCATGTGCCGCTGCCATTTTCATCCCCTCTGTTATTTTTTTAGCCCGTACATCTAGTGCACCTCTAAAAATAAATGGAAAACCCAGAACGTTATTCGTTTGATTTGGATAGTCTGAACGCCCTGTAGCAATGATTGCATCATCACGTACCGCTTTGATTTCCTCAGGTAGGATTTCTGGAGTAGGATTGGCAAGGGCAAAGATGACTGGTTCCTCTGCCATCTTTGCTACCATTTTTTTACTCAGTGCTCCAGCAACAGAAAGTCCTAAAAACATATCAGCACCTTCGATAGCATCCTCTAACGTTTTAGCATCCGTATCTATGGCAAAAGGTTTTTTATATACATTCAAATCTGTACGTGATGTAGAAATCACCCCTTTAGAATCACACATCACAATATTTCCAACTCCCAGTTTTCGATACATCTTTGCACAAGAAATACCTGCAGCTCCTGCACCATTGACTACAATTTTGATATGTTCTGCTTTTTTACCCGTAAGCTCCAACACATTCATCAGCCCAGCAGTGGTAATGATAGCAGTACCATGTTGATCATCATGAAAGACAGGTATATCAAGCTCTTCTTTTAAGATACGCTCTATTTCAAAACATCTTGGCGCAGAGATATCTTCAAGATTGATTCCCCCGAAGGTAGGGGCAATCGCTTTACATGTAGCTACTATTTCTTCTATAGTATGCACATCAAGTTCAATATCAAAAGCATCTACATTGGCAAATTTTTTAAAGAGTACGGCTTTACCTTCCATCACTGGTTTAGAAGCTTCTGGTCCGATATCACCTAAACCTAGCACTGCTGTACCATCTGATACCACTGCTACCAAGTTGGCACGATTGGTATATTCAAAAGAGAGGTTTTTATCTTTTTCTATTTCTAAGCAAGGCATAGCCACCCCAGGGGTATACGCCATAGAAAGTTCATGTTGAGAATCACAAGGCTTAGTCAAATCTATTCCAATTTTTCCATGTTGATGATATTCGAGTGTTTTTTCTTTGGTAATTTCTGACATTGGGAACCTTGTAATATTGATATATAAATATTATACTGCAAGTATGTTAAGTTGTATCAGAGGAGGAAAGAGAAATGCCTATAAAATAGACATTTCTTATAAATTATTGTTTAAGTGAATGAAGTGTTCTCATCATTTTAAAGAGTGTACCGCCGAAAAGTATCATTGTAAATAATAGTATTTGTCCTAGTGTTGTCTTCATAATCTATCCTTTGTATTAAAATCGTTGGACAGTGTTATTATGATATAAAGACATTACCTTATTATTACTATAAAATAATATTCTAATAAGGTAGGGAAATACTTAGGCTAGGCTTCAAAATACTCATCTAAGATTTTAGGAAAGAGTGCAATAGTCTTTCTTGCTTTTTCAATTTTAGGCTGAAATACTACTTCTGAAGCAGGATAATTGGCGATAAACTCATCGTAAATCGCTATTTTATATTCAAAATGGTTTTTCATCTCATCTAGAACGGCTACCATATTTTCTTTATGTACAGCATACTTCATAAGAAGTTCAAACATACGCTTACGTGGATGGATAGCCATATCATCCCCCGCTATAGAAGCGATATCTTTAATATCCCAACGTGAAATATATATACCACTTACAGAAGGTGCAATAATCTGTGAGTAAAGTGCTTCGGTATATGAGGGGTAATCTCTAAGATTTGTCTCATCCGTCTCACAACTTCCATCAATACACTCTTCTTCATTGATTTTAAAATTTTCAAATTCTTTTCTTAAATCGTCCATCTCTCTCATTATACATCTCCTATTAATAGTGGTATGTCATCCACTTCTATATTTACATCAAACCAACGCTTTGCTATAATCATCATTTTGGCTACAAAAAAGTTTTGATCGTCTATGAGTTCCGGACGCTCAAACAATGCTTTGGCTTCGTCATCCAGACAATACCCATACACTTTTCCTTCATTTACTTCGATGAAATCTACACGGCCTTCTCTAGTGGCACAATCATTCAACTCTGCACAGTATTGTATTGCTTTTTGAGAAAACTCTCGTTCAATCATCATTTTATCCACTTTGGATTGTCCTACACTACTCATAGTAAATTCAAAATGTTCATCACTGATATTCAGTGCTATTGCTGTGGCATTTTTATCATTATGTTTCATTATTTTATTAAAATAACGTCGCATATATCCTGTTTGCGCATTATAACCTATGATAGTGCACAAACCTGTATCAGGTTTTATCTCATGAGGTTGCATTTATTCCTCCTCACTTTTTTCTTTTTCTTCTAACGCTTTTTCCATACGCTTTGCATTTTGATGTAAAAACATGGCTTCATCTTCCTCAAGCATACAACGTGGACATTCTAATGCACCCCCTGTATAGGTAAAAGGATTTCCACATTCATTACACCGTTTTATGTCAAATGTCGCGAGTGTACGTTGTATAGGTTCAAAAAATTCTTTTATCTCATAGCCTGGTTGCAAGTGAATGGCATCAGGCTCGCAGACATCATGACATAGATGACACTTAACACAAAGCATAGCATCGAAGTTTATAAGTGAAAACTTTTTATCTGTAGAGAGTGCGCCGGTTGGGCAAATACGGTAACATATCTGACAGTTTGTACAATTCTCATCAACAAATTTCTGAGAAGTAAAACTCACCTCTTCTTCTGGTAATACTTCAAAGACATCTGGCACACCTGCACGTTTGAGTGTTGTAAACAGTATTTTACGTTTATTTGGAAGCTGTTTGTCTTTTATTTTGGAGATAACATCATCACCAATCTCAAAAAGTTGTAACTCTTCTGCATCTACTGCATCATCAAAGGCTTTTTTATGTTTTAATGCACCTTTTATTGAAGCTGAGGCAAGAAAATCACGACGTGTCGCTTCTTCACTACTCTCACTTTTTTCAATCGAGACATCTTCATCCAGATTGCTTTCTAACTGTTTGTCAGAAAATGAAGAGAGCACAAAATTTGCTTCTTCTATACGTGCTTCTATCTGCTCTAAAACATGACTTCCTGCATCATAACTTGCCAAATCCAAAACCACAGGTTCATCACTCGCCAATGCCAGAGAGATAAGATGTTCCACACTCAAAACAGAGATACATGGCACATTAAACTTAGGGCTGACAAGTCTTACTTTTGATTCAAGAAAAGTAAAAAAGAACTCAGTCGTTGAAAAGTCTGAAAGGGAAAGTGCTTCTGTCGGACAGGCACCTACACAGGCTGCTGCTTCAACACCTGTACTCACTTTAAAGCTAGGCAAATTCTCCTGCATCGTGATACTCTGGGGTGCAGCATGCACACACTTCTCACAAATAGAAAATTTACTTTTGGCTCGAACACACAAGCCTACATCAAAATGTAGTTTCATAGACTAGTTTTCTTCTTTACAGTGTACTGCAAGTTGTTCAGTAACATATTGAAAATCACTGAGTAAGAACTCTAATGTGAGTTCTGCACCATCATGGTAAAGTGGCGTACGTGACTCACGTTTGGCATTGATAAGGAACATTGGTGCCCACTCCAACAAATGGTCTTTTAAGAAACCATGTTGGATTTGAAGTACTTCACAGATACCCTCTTTGTCATCAGCATCCAGTGCCTTTTGAAGTGCTACACAAAGCATATACATAAACTCTAATTCCACACCAATATGATCGGGACTAAGTACTCTTGCACCACTTAGATTTACACGAAAATCAAGCGCATTATAGAGCTCAAGTACAGGATTGTCTCCCCCACTCTCTATCATCTGATCCTCGCGTGTATAAAATGTTTCATATGGCACTAAGTGCATAATAAAAAGGTTAGTAAAGTCTACATTATAGTAACGCTCTATAAGTTCAGAAACTTCTAGTTCCTTACGCTTATCCCAATCTCTATAGTTCGGGAAAAATGAGAGTATATCTTTATCACTTTCAATCTGTTTTAAAAATGTTTCATCTACTTCATTCAGCATTAGTCTTGATATTAAACCATAAATCGCAATACGGTTTTCTATCTCTTTTTTCATTGTATTCATTGTTAACCTTTTATCATTTTATGACAGAGTATTATTGTTGGCACTATACCACTTTCAAGATAAATAAAACTTAAGAAAAAAAATCTATCTGGGAAATTGTATAAGCATGGGCGGATTTAATATCCGCCCTAGGTATGTTACATACTATCCTGTAATCTTTACAGAGTATGCTTTAAGTGAAAGAGGTACAGCAGGACGTTTAATATGTACTGGACGTCTCAATGTATCATTTGCATCAAGAGGACGCGTTAATTTGTCTCTCCATGCTTGATATACTTTCATATTGTTGTCATAGTTTACATAGATATCACCAATTTTATCTGTTGGTGCAGCTTTTTCAATCGTTACTTTTTGGTGCCATGCATGGTTACCTGCAATTGGATCTGGATGTGAAGCAGCAACAGCATTTTGCCAAGAACCAGAAAGACCATCCCACCAAATGTTGTCAAGGTCTTTGTTATACTCTTTAAACTGCCATGTATCTCTACGTGCTTGCATCCCTTCGTTAATACCCTCTTTAGGTGTCATGGTACCAACTTTACCATCCATTGTCATATCAAACAGTGGTGCTCCCAGTCCCATAACACCTAACTTGTGTTTAAAGCCTGGAATATCTACAGCATTTTTAAGTTTCCATCTACCTGCATGGTGTGCACATTGAAGTACACCTGGCATAGAACCTTCAGTCGGTACAGCCATCGCAATAAACCAACCTGACTCTAGACCTGAAACAGTATCTGTAATGCTTACTTTAATCGCATCTCCACGCTCAATACCCATACGTTTAGCATCTTCTGTTGCCATCCATACTGGGTTATGGTTTTGTGAAATTTCCATAAGGTGTTTAGAGTTTACAGAACGTGTATGAATGTTATACGGCAATCTAAATACTGTATTGAGTGCAAATTCATTTTTTGCAGGATCAATAAAGTCATGGTGTACCTGTGTAACAATTTGAACATATTTTTTACGCTCTTGCGCACTTCTAGGATAGAATGGTACCGCATACTCTGGCCATTTCCACTCAGCAAACCATTTTGAATAGAATTCAAGTTTACCACTTAGTGTATGGAATCCCTGTTTTGCTTCATCTTCAACAACTACTCCGATTTTCTTTTCACCACCAAAGACATGGTCTTCAACTTTAATCGTACCATATTCATCGATAGTTACTTCATCTTCTGCATATTCATGGCCATGAGCAATATATTTTCCATCAACTTTTTTAAGTTCTCTCTCTTGTGGTCTAAAGATATGATCTTCTTCCAACCACGTACCCATATCTCTCATCATTTCATAGTTAGGGTACTTAGAATCAGGATATTTAGCTTTTGCCACACGTCTAAGATTTGGTAATTTGTCAAATGCTGCTTGGTACCACTCTGGAATCGTTACTGCTCTTGTTGGATCTTCTTTTGAAGCCCAGAATTTTCTTACACCAAGGCTACCATCTGGATCTACATGATGTACCATGATATTTGCCCAGAACTCTACCTCTTCCCAAATTTCTCCAAGACCAGAAGCCATGTGTGCTTCTAATGTTGCACGTGCCGGATCTTTTGCTTTCCAACCGTTTTTCTCCAACGCTACACGCAGTGCAGGGTTTTTAAATGATAACCATCTAGCTGGTTTAGTCGGCTCAGATGACTGGTCATGTCTTTCCCCAGCAAGTCCAACCGGAAGTACGTAATCACAGTACCAGTTAGTCTCAGACCATGTTGGAGAAAGGTTAAATGACAATTCAATTTTATCTTCACGTTTAAGTGCTTCAATCCATCTAAATCCATCTGGGTTAATCCATACAGGGTTATACATACGAGGAATCCAAACAGCTAGCTTCTCAGGAATATTTGTAAGACCTTTTGCTTTCCATTTTGCTCTCCACGCATCATCCATAAGAAGGTGAGGCATAATGTGAGACATTTCATAAGAACTTAATGGATACTCTGGTGGCCATGCAATTTCGTTCCATACATCTACTCGTGGAGGTCTTTCACCTGCAACTGTTGCAGAATCACCTTTACCATTGACTGAAATAACGTGCCAATGGTGCATACCTACGCCACCAACATTCCCAGCCATAGCACCTCTAAGGGCAAGTGGCAAGAAACCAGCACGCGTAATCATCCATCCACCTCTGTGAGCAATTGGTCCTGCTCTCCATAGGAATGTTGATATTTTATCCCCTGCTTCGATAAACATGTCATAAAGTTCATCAAGTTTATGCTCATAGCCTTCAATTTTACACTCTTTAGTTACAAACTCTTTTGTGTATGGAGCATAAAACTCTTGCATAAATTTAATAAAGCTTTCGTAGCTATTATCTGCTGGCAACTCCTTGATAAGCCCTTCATTTAACATGAACTGAAGGTGGTCTGTATCATTCATAAGTTGTTGCCAGTTAATCCAGTTTTTCACGAAATCATGATTTACAAGGCTGTCTCCATGAAGGTCAGTCTCATTTAGGATTCTGTTTGCAAGGTAAAGATAAAGTGCTGTCTCTGTTCCTGGCCATACCGGTAACCAAAGGTCAGCCATACCTGCAGAGTTAGACAGTCTTGGATCCAAGACAACCATTTTTGCACCTTTTTTACGTGCATCTGCAATATACCCTGCTGATTGTTGGAAGTAGTGTCCCGCATCTGCAGCATGGGATGACTGAAGGAAAACCAACTTAGAGTTTGCCCAATCCGGAGAGTTTCTATCATCATTTGCCCATTGGATTGTCCCTTGTCTTGCACCTGCTGAACAGATGTTTGTATGAGAATCATATCCATCAAGTCCCATAGAGTGAGGGATACGGTGACCAAAACCATTTTCGTTTGGACGACCTACATGGTACATAATCATCTTTTTAGAGACTTCATCACCTTTTTTAAGGGTATCATGCATTTTCTTCCCGATTTCAGCCATAGCTGTATCCCAAGAAGTTCTAATCCACTTACCTTCACCTCTTTTAGAACCTGGTGCTCTTTTAAGTGGGAAAGGGATTCTATCCGGATCATACATTTGTGATTGTGTTGCATACCCTTTGGCACAGTTTCTACCACGTGAACCAGCGTGAAGCGGGTTACCCATGTATTTTTTAACACGTAAAGAACGTGGGTCTTTAGTCTTCTTATACTCTCCAACTTCAACCCATGCTGTTAATCCACATTGTGCTTCACAGTTAGAACAAACAGTTGGGACAAGCATAAATTCATTTACTTTAATACCATCTGGGTTTGTTTCACTTTTCACACCATTTCTACCAACACCACCTCTTTTCCAATCGTCTCCGTCAAGCTCTTTAAAGCTGTCCCACTCTTCTAAAGGTGGGTAGAATTGAAGTGTTTTAGGTGTAGCAGTAAATTTTGTCTCTTCTGCTGTTGCAGGAGTGCTAGCTACGGTTTCAAATACACCCGCAGCAAGTGTTGCACCTGCTACAGAGTATGCTGTACCTTTAAGGAAGCTTCTTCTACCTTCGATAAAGTTATTGTCTTGTTTCATTGATTTTGTCATAGATATCTCCTCCTTAACTCAAGTTTAGCAATTGTGGAATTTTAAGCCATAC
>DRQB01000145.1 GCA_011330645.1 Campylobacterota bacterium
CCATCTCCAGCGTGTCCAAAACATGGGACTTTAAATCCGTATTTATCACCGATAGCATAGATGTTTTTAAGCGCATCTGGGAGCATAGAGCGTGGTACTGAGATGTCTTCGTTGAGCTTTTTAGAACCAAAAATAGTAATAGAAGGTGAGGCATTACGTCTGGCATACCAGAGTTCATTACGGTGTTTGTCATCATGGGCGATGATGAATTCTTGAGCATTGTTTTCCTTGAAAGAGGCCTCAAGTGTTTCGAGTTGAAATGCCACTTCCTCTGGTACATTACCATCGACATCACCGATGAGTAAAGCGCCTGCATCTGCAGGTAAATCAATACCTAGTTTTTCTTTGAGCGCTTGTACCACAAGTGCATCCATAAACTCCATAGCCACAGGATTTGCTCCTGAAGCAAGAGATTTAAAAACCGCATTCATCGCATCATCGACAGAAGGGAAAATACCCATGTATCCTTTGGTGAATTTTGGTTTTGGGACGAGCTTAAGTGTGATTTCAGTGAGCACTGCAAGTGTACCTTCCGAAGCAATGAGAATCCCTGCTGTGTTATAGCCAGCCACATCTTTAATGGTACGTTTTCCTGCTCGAATGATATCACCATTGGCACGTACTGCACGTAATGCCATGACGTAGTCTTTGGTAATACCATATTTGGCTGCACGCATCCCCCCTGCGTTCTCAGAGACATTCCCTCCAAGGGTAGAGTACTCTTCACTCGCAGGATCTGGTGGATAAAAGAGTCCTACTTCTTCAGCTGCTTTTTGTAAATCCATGTTTATGACACCTGGTTGTACAACTGCGACCATATTTTCCATGTCAATTTCGAGTATTTTATTCATGTGTTTTTCCATACCCAAAGTGATACCACCATCAGTAGGAAGTGCCCCACCTGTAAAACCAGAACCTGCACCACGAGGTGTGATGACTATCCTATGCGCATTGCAATACTTTAAGAGAGCAGATACATCGGTTTCATCTCTGGGGAATACAACTGCCTCAGGTTCAAAACGTGTACGTGTTGCATCATAGCTGTAGGCGATAAGATGTGCTTTGTCAGAGTAGACATTCTCCTTACCTACCAAAGATTCAAAGTGTGCTATATGTTTTTTATCTAACATGTTTAGAGCGACTTCATGATTTTGTAATAATCTGTAGGCTGTTTTGAAGAGAATAAATCAGAGAACATGCCAGATTCTATGTTTTCTAAGCGCATAAAGAAAGGCAACTCACCTTTTTGAGGTAAATGACTCATAGGTTTTTGCCCTACAATTTGACCTGAAATAGGATCAAGCAGTTTAGCTCCTTCATGTCCAACGATGTAGATAAGTCCTACTTGATAAGATTTTGCAAATGCTTTAAGATTTTCTTTTGTTGGAACACTATCTCCAGATTCAGATAAAAATAGAGCAAATAAATCAGGATGTATCCATGTTTTGTGGTAACTCGAAGTAATCTCACTATAGATTTGTGCATTTGGAGCCAGTACAAGAATATTATTGTAAAGATACCCTCCTATCACTTTGTCTCCTGTAGTTACAGGTGTGTTAATCGTTGGAAGTTTATCATGATGGATAATATCTCCATCTAAAAGAGTGACTTTCCCAGCATTGTTTTGTAGTACACGGCTGGTAATCGCCTCTACGTCATTCCCATAGTTATGAATCACAATGCCTGTCATACCATTGACAGGAAAAGGGTTGCCAAGAACAACAGATTTATTTGAAACTTTTGAAACCGTAGTATGGGTCGTTTGTGGGAAAAATCCTGCAAATAGTGGTAAAGCAGTGAGCGCGATAAGTGCTATTTTACGCATAGCAATCCTTTATGTTTATATTGCTTTGATTATACAAGTAAAAGAGTTAAACTTTATTGATGCTCAGGGAGATAGTTATCTCCTTAACCTTATTCAGTTATAATTATGCCACTTAGACATAGGGAATGAAGAAGAATGAAATATATGCTAGTATGGGTTTTAATCGTTGGTACTTTGTTTGGGGCAAAGGTTACAGCATTACAATGGAAAGAGGGACAAACCTTTTCTCAATATTTGGAAGCACAGAACATTCCTCTGGATGTTTTAAATGATGTTTCTAAAGATGATCAAAAATTTCTTTCGGAAATCAATCGTCGGCATGCATTTTATGAACTAAAAGATGAAAACGGCGTATTGTTACAAGCTTTGATACCTATTAGTGAAGTGATGCAAATACAGTTATCCAAAGCAAAAACATCCAATACATATACTTTTGACATTATTCCTATACTGTATGAAACCGATGAATATTTTGGAAAAATTATTTTGAGCAATAACCCTTACACAGATACGTTAAACACCGTCCATAATAAAAAAGTGGCACGTCGTTTAAGCTCTGCACTAAAAGGTGTGATTAACGGTAAAAAATTGCATAAGGGTGATGAGATAGATTTTATCTATACCCAAAGTACGCGTGCAGGTAAGCCTTATTTACTTCCCGATATCAAAATTGCTAGAGTACGTATGGGTAAGAAAGAACAATTTATTTATGTGGATGAAGATGGTGATGGTTTTTCCCAAACAGGTAAAGCTGTGGCATACACAGTCAAAGGTAAGAAAAAGATCGTTTACACAAAACGTGTACCTATAAGTAGCCGAAAATCACGTTTTGGTATGCCTTTACGTCATGCACGTATTACCTCAAGTTTTTCATATCGAAGATGGCACCCCATACTCCACCGTTATAGACCACATCATGGTACTGACTTTGGAGCAAGAAGAGGTACGCCACTTTTGGCTGTGAATGATGGTGTCGTAAGTTTTTCAGGACGTATGCGTGGTTATGGTAATGTGGTGAAGATAAAACATAAGGGAGGCTATGAGTCTCTTTATGCACACCAAAGTCGCAGACGGGTAAAGAGAGGACAGAAGGTTAAAAAAGGACAAATTATTGGATATGTTGGGAGTACAGGGAGAAGTACGGGACCTCACCTACATTTTGGATTGATGAAAAATGGTCGATGGATTGACCCTATGAAAGTTTTGGGTAAAAAATCAATCAAAACATCAAGACTTAAAAAGTTTACAAAATATGAAGATGTGACCACCACCAAATATAAAAATGTAGCAATAAAAGGTGTCAAAGAAAATAAAGCAAAGCTTTTACATTACGTCCATGACAATGCACCTTGTTACGTATGGGAGGAATAGACATATGACAACAAAGATAGAAGATTTTCGTTTGCAAACGTTAGAGAATCCAGAATATATTGCTACTTCA
>DRQB01000146.1 GCA_011330645.1 Campylobacterota bacterium
GACACTTGAGGAGGCCTATGCAAAGGCCTCTAAGGTGTTAGAATGTTCTATTTCTGAACTTCAATGTGAAGTTGTGCAACACCCAACAAAAGGTATTTTAGGCTTTTTGAAAAAAAATGCCATTGTTGTCGCTACATGTAAACGTACCATTAAAAAAGATAAACCCAATCGACAACAAGTAAAAAAAGAAATTTTTAATGCACCTACCGCAGAAGAAAATGTTGCAAATGAAATTATTGCAACAGTGAAAGAAGAAGTATTTGAAGAAGAAATCATAGTAGAAACTAAACTGACAAAAGACACTATTGTAGATGGTTTTTTTGAAGTGGACTCTAATACGGTTGAAGACGAAGACGAACCTATTGTTTATGATGAATTAGCCCTGATGATTGAGAATGAACTTAAAGCACTTCTTTCTCTCTCTTGTTTTGAGATTGATGTGGTTGAAGTAGATGTTAGAGACAATACAGCACTTATCTTCATAGATGGCAATGATGCGGCACTTCTTATAGGAAAAGAGGGATACCGTTATAATGCACTTTCTTATATGCTATTTAACTGGTTACATACAAAATATGAGCTTTTTATCAAACTGGAAATTGCAGAATTTTTAACATCTCAACAAGAAATGATACGTTCCTATATTAAGCCGGTTATTGAAACAGTGGAGACAACAGGACGTGCAAAAACACGTTTTTTAGATGGTATTTTAGTACAAATTGCGCTTGAACAATTACGTGAACATTTCCCCGATAAGTATGTGGCTGTGAAAACAAGTAAAGATGGTAAAAAATTTGTTGTTATCAATGAATTTAACACTAAGACAAATGGATAAAAACGTCAATTTCCAAAACTCTATTGTAGCGATAGCCACTGCGCAAGGTGTCTCTTCTATCTCTATCATTAGAGTGAGTGGAGAAGCCGCTTTAGATATCGCCCATAAAATCTCCCATTTAGACAATGTCATTCCTCGTCATGCACATCTCACATCTCTCTATAATGCAAATAGCAACCTTATTGACCATGCTATTATGATTTATTTTGCAGCACCTCATTCTTTTACAGGTGAAGAAATAGTAGAGTTTCAATGTCATGGTGGTATGATAGTAGCCCAAGAAATTCTTGATACAATTTTAAGCTATGGTGTAAGATTGGCTGAACCGGGAGAGTTTTCCAAACGGGCATTTCTTAATGGAAAGATAGACCTTACAGAAGCAGAAGCCATTTCTAAACTTATAGAAGCAAAATCTGTGGATGCTGCTAAAATTCTTGCAAAACAAATGAAGGGTGAACTTCGAACTTTTGTGGATGAAAGTAGAGAAGCACTTTTACGTTCCTTGGCATATTCTGAAGTCATGATAGATTACGCAGAAGAAGATATTCCCGATGATATTATGGAAAGTATTGTGACACAACTCGATGGATTAACCACAAAAATAGAGAAGATTGTAGATGCAAGTTATAGACGTAGAGGGCTTATTGAAGGATTTAAAGTAGCGATTATCGGTAAACCAAATGTAGGTAAAAGTTCTCTTTTGAATGCGCTTCTTTCTTATGATAGAGCGATTGTTAGTGACATTGCCGGGACTACTAGAGATACGATTGAAGAACAAGTACGTATTGGTTCACATATTATTAGGCTTGTAGATACAGCGGGTATTCGTGACTCTGAAGATACTATAGAAAAAATAGGTATAGAACGTTCACTCTCTTCTGTGGAAGATGCTGATGTGGTTATTGCCCTATTTGATGCATCACGTATCTACGATAAAGAAGATGAGAAGATTCTCTCATTGCTTGAAACATTAAAAGATAAACATATTATCGTAGCAGTGAATAAATCAGACTTACAGTATCAGTTTGATATGAGTACATTGGAAGATTATGATACTTTAGAAGTGAGTGCCAAAAAATCTTTTGTACGCTTGACTAAGCGTTTAGAATCTTTATTTGACAGTATTGGAGAAGGCGAAGAACTTATGCTTATCTCTGCCCGCCAAATAGAAGCTGTAAATAAAGCAAAAACTTCAATTTTAGATGCAAAGGACCCATTGCTTAATGGTGAATTAGAATTCTTTTCTTATCATTTACAAGAAGCAGTTAAAGCGATTTCATCTATTTCCAAACCTTATGACAGTGAAGAAATACTCGATAAGATGTTTGGTGAGTTTTGTTTGGGTAAGTAACACTCACGTAAGTAAAATGAGGTAAGATAAGGCATGGAAAATATTGAACTTTATATTATTTTAGCATTAATTGTTATGATTATCATATTAATTATGAATACATTTAAGTATTATCGTGGTGAAAAAAGAAAAGTTAAAAACTTACATCGTTTTGCAAATGAGGGTGAAAGAGAAGCACAAAATACTTTGGCAAAGCGCTATCAAAAAGGTGATATGGTTAAAAAGGATTGTCAAAGAGCCGCATTTTGGTATCAACAGGCAGCATTTTTAGGTGATGAAGATGCTAAAGGACATTTGAAAAACTTTTTTGATGGTAAAAAGAAGCTAAAGAAAAAGAAATGTTAATAGTGTATAATCACTAAATAATATTTAGGGAAGACTATGACAAAAACAAGAATAATTCTAGCAAGTGCGTTTCTACTACTTTTTCTTTTTTCAGGATGTGTACAGAGAGAGCTTGTATTAAATGCACCAGATGTACAACAATCACAAGACAATACTTGGGCAAATGAAACCAATGTAGAAGAAAATGTAGATATATCAGATTTGGAAGATAATGTAACGGTTGAAGATGAAACGCTTATCAATGAAGATATGCCCGTCGAGAAAATGGAACGGGTAACATTTCCTGTGTCTGAATATAAACATTTAGCAAGAACAGGAAAAGGTACAGTCAAAGGTACTATCTATGTAAAAGATGCTTATGATAAAAGAGTTGTTGGCGCCAATACACGGCTTTATCTGAACCCGATTACTTCTTACTCAAAACAATGGTATAAAGAGAGTTATATTGGTGGCTATAAGATGGAAAAGGCAGATGACAGACTCTTTAACTATTTGAGATTTACTGCTTCAAATAATGATGGTAAGTTTGCATTTTATGGTGTTCCAACAGGAAGTTATTATCTTATAGGTACAGTGAAATGTGGTAGTGAATGTGGTTATGACACTCCTAAAAGTATACGCATCGCAACACAGGTTTCTGTCTCTGGAAATCAAGTTGTTGAACGCGATTTGAGTAGGTTGATAGATTAAGCCTATCTTTTAGGATACGATTTTTCTAATGCATCATAAAGCCCTTCTGGGCTTATGTCATCATTTGCTTCCAATATGCTTTGCATGGTGACATTGTCTTCTTCTCCATTCCATATCTTGATGTATGAACCATCTTTATATCCGTGATCTTGTCTAAATTTATTGAGTATGTTTTTACCTACGTAGAGTTTGTAGAGTGCATCTAGGTTTAATCCTGATTGTACTGCGACATCTATAAATGCTTCCATAAGAGCCTCTGTAGAATTTTCACAAAAAAGTGTCTTCATAAGTACTTCTACAACTTCTATCTGTTCGTAGTAGTTTTTGGTTGTAGGTGTGATGTCTGCTGTAAAGTCTGAGAAGTTTGGTAGTGCATGGATGGCTTTAGCCAAATCTTCAATACTTCCAAGAGTTTTTATTTTGTAGTCCTCAAGTCCTTGAGACATAATAAAGTGCCAGGTATCGACAGCTTCAATTTTAATATTGGCGTAATCTGGTTGGGCATCAATATTTTTCCAGTGTTTCCATGGATAAGATTCTATAAGTTCAGCACATTCGAGGTAGGTACATCGTTTCCAATCGATGATTTTCCCATTTTTAGTAATACCTTTTTCCCAACCTTCCCCATTGGTAGCATCATTGAGTTCTTGTTGAAGTTGTAACATTTGTAAAATCTTGTCCATTTGTGACCTTTTATTATCTAGTAAGATATTCTACCTTTTCATCACTTATTTAGTACTTTTTTAGTAGAATATACCCCTTATTTTACGCCCAAAAGGACGCACTGATGTCACAACCGATTGAAGATTTAGATGAAGTTTTAAAAAATCATAAACTTAGCCAAGAAGAGTACCAAGATATCTTACGTATATTAGATGGTCGTCACCCAAACCTTGTAGAGATAGGTATCTTTTCTGCAATGTGGTCTGAGCACTGTTCTTACAAGTCAAGTACCAAATACCTTAGAGGTTTCCCTACGACTGCTCCATGGGTCATTCAAGGACCTGGTGAAAATGCTGGGGTTATCGACATTGGTGATGGTATGGCTGCTGTCTTTAAAATGGAGTCTCACAATCACCCGTCATTCATCGAACCTTTTCAAGGTGCGGCTACGGGTGTAGGCGGAATTTTACGTGATATCTTTACTATGGGAGCAAGACCTGTAGCAAACCTTAACGCTCTACGTTTTGGTACCGTTAACGGTGACTCTGAGACAGCAAAATACCAAAGACATCTTGTTCGTGGTGTAGTAGATGGTATCGGAAGTTACGGTAACTGTATGGGTGTACCTACCATTGGTGGTGAAGTAAGTTTTGATGAATCTTACAATGGAAACATTTTGGTTAATGCATTTTCACTTGGGCTTGTAAAATCAGATGAAATCTTCTTAGGTGTGGCTTCTGGTATAGGTAACCCTGTCATGTATGTAGGTTCTAAAACAGGACGTGATGGTCTGGGTGGTGCTGTAATGTCTTCAGACAGTTTTACAGAAGAGTCTAAATCACTTCGTCCTACCGTACAAGTGGGTGATCCTTTTACAGAAAAACTGCTACTTGAAGCGTGTTTAGAACTCTTTAAGACAGACCATGTTGTGGGTATCCAAGATATGGGTGCAGCAGGGCTAACATCATCGGCATTTGAGATGGCAGGTAAAACAGGGGCAGGGCTCATTATGCATCTTGACAAAGTACCTGCACGTGAAGAAGGTATGACGCCGTATGACTTCATGCTTTCTGAGTCTCAAGAGCGTATGCTTATCTGTGCAAAGCAAGGTTCAGAACAAGCGATTATCGACATCTTTGAAAAATGGGGACTTGATGTTGCCGTTATTGGTGAAGTAACAGATACAGCGAGAATGGAACTTATGTGGCATGGTGAAAAATGTGCAGATATGCCTATCGCTCCGGTGAGTGAAGAGGCACCTGTACTTGACAGACCTATTGCACGTCCAACATACTTAGATGAAGTAAATGCAAAAAATGTAGACAGCTACAAAGCAGTGAATGACCAAGAAGCGTATGAGACACTGCTTTCAAATATAGAAATCTCAGATAAAGCATGGGTATACAACCAATATGACTCTATGGTACAAACCAATACGAACAAACATCCAGGAAGCCTAGATGCTTCATGTATACGTATTAAAGAGAATGGAAAAGCATTGGCTATGTCTTCAGACTGTAACCCACGTTACTGTTACATTGACCCTAAAAAGGGTGCAGCACTAGCTGTAGTAGAGTCTGGACGTAATGTTGCGATGTCAGGGGCAAGACCACTTTCTATTACAGATTGTCTCAACTATGGTAACCCTGAAAACCCAGAGGTAATGTGGCAATTTGCAGAGGGGTGTGCAGGTATTAAAGAGGCATGTTTAGAGCTTAACACACCTGTTGTATCTGGAAACGTATCACTTTACAATGAAACCAATGGTGTTTCAGTATTTCCAACACCTGCCATCGCAATGGTAGGCTTGAATGAGGATGAAAACAAGGTACTTCCTTCTGCTTTCCAAGAAGAGGAGAGCCATATTGTTCTTATTGGAGAGACAAAAGGTGAGTTTGGTGGGTCTTTGTACATTAAAGCACTACATGGTGAAACGGCTGGAACACTTCCAAGTTTTGACTACAAGCAAGAGCTTGGACTTTGGGAGCTTGTGATAGAGGCGAATAAAAAAGGGCTTCTTCTCTCTGCTAAAGATGTGAATGTGGGTGGTCTTGCCATTGCACTTTCTAAAATGGCAGCAGTGTCAGACAAAGGTGTGGTTACAGGTGTACGCGTAGGAAATAGTAGAGATATTTTTGATGAGTCTCAGTCTCGTGCGCTACTCGAAGTGAGAAAAGAAAATATAGAAGCAGTGGTAGCGATGTCTGAGAAGCTTGGACTCAAAGCTGATATTATTGGTAAAGTGGGTGGAGATACTGTAAAAATGAATGATGTTCAACTGCCACTTAATAAAGTAAAAGATATTTACTTTAATACATTTGCCAGAACGATAGAACAGGATTTGTAAGAAAATAAGTTTCTTACAGAATGATTTCAATATGTAGATGATGGAGACAGCTATGTCAGAAAAGAAGTTTACAGAAGAAGAAAAGAATAAAATTCTACAAGAGTTAGATGAAGAAAGAGTACTGTTACAGAAACAACAAGAGTTAGAAAAAAAACGTACACATAATAAAAAAATTTATAAAATAGGTTCTAAAAAATGCTATAAATTTTTACTGATGGAACGTGAATATTATCTCGATATTGAAGAGTGTAAAAAAATATCTAGTAAAGCAAGATTGATTGCTCTGTACTATAAAACATTTGATGAAGTAAAAAGTAAAACATATCTTATTAAGACACAGGTATATTCAGATAAGTTTTTTATTTCAGATGATCCTATTCGTGTGTATTTTAAAGAGTATACACTTGAAAATGACAAATAATTTGTTATAATAACGCTAAAATTACCAAGGAGAGTTCATGTCATCATTGTCTTTAAGACTGTTTAATGCTGTTGCTGACTCTTCTTTTGCCCCTATAAAAGCATGTCATTGTAACTGTTACTTTAAACTCAAAACAAAACTTGCTTTACTTCTAAACCACTACATCCCAAGATGTCCTTTTTATACGACATTTTATGCATTTAGACGTACGGGTGTTCATCCTCCACAAAACCTTTTTTCATTTTAAAAACTATCAACAAACTATTTTAACCATTTAC
>DRQB01000147.1 GCA_011330645.1 Campylobacterota bacterium
CCAAGCAAACCATAATTTTCTTTTACCTCTTCCAGACGTTTATTAATAATAATGGCAGAGACCAATTTACGTGTATATGGGTTCATCGTTAAAATATTTTTATCGGCAAACATATTACGTAAAAAAAGTTCTACTTCTTCTACATTATTTGGTCCACCCATATTGAGAAGTAATAACGCTTGTTTCATACCCATGTAATTATTCCTTTAAAGTCTTGTATTTTAGCATAGAGAGTGTAAAATCATAGCTAATTACAATAAACAAAAAGGTTTTTTATGATTATTATTCCTGCACGTATCGGTTCTTCTCGTTTTCCCAATAAAGTTTTAGCGGATATAGGTGGAATGCCTATGGTAATACGTACTGCTAAATCCGTGGAAAGTATAGATGATGTCGTAATTGCTACAGACTCTCAAGAAGTTATAGATATAGCTAAAACGCATGGTATTCATGCTGTACTCACTTCAGATAAACATCAAAGTGGTACTGACCGCATCTACGAAGCTGCTCAAAAGTTACAATTAGATGAGGATGAGATTATCATCAATGTACAAGGAGATGAGCCATTTATTGAAACAGAGGTGGTACAAGCCATTTATAACTTAACCCAAACAAATAAAAACAATGCTCGCATTATGATGAACTCATGTTATAAATTTATTTCCAATCCAGAGGCTGATGACCCAAATATTGTAAAGGTCGTCACAGATAGTGATGATATAGCACTTTATTTTTCACGCGCCAAAATACCCTATCCTAGGGATCATCATTTTGATGCATATAAAGGGCACTTAGGTATCTATGGCTTTACAGTCAAATCATTACATGATTTTTGTATGTTAGATCCCGTACCTCTTGAGCATATAGAAAAACTGGAACAATTAAGAGCACTCTATCATGGCTATGAAGTCGCTATGATAGAAGTAAATACAGAAAGTTTTGGTATTGATACACCAGAAGATTTAGAAAAAGCACTTAAACATCATAACCTTTAAGCATACTTCCACGAAAGTAACAAAATATTTCTTGTTACTTTCTTATCCTTTTACAGCTTTACCAAGATCCCACATAGGCATAAAGATTCCCAGTGCCATGAGCAGTACAAGTCCTGCAATAAAAAACATCATAATAGGTTCAATATAGGCAGAAAGATTATCAATCAAATCCTGGAATTCCATATCATAATAATTGGTCACTTTATCAAGCATAGCATCTAACTGCCCACCTGTTTCACCTGCTTTAATCATTTGAAGCAACATGTTCTCATAAAGCCCTGTAATTTGAAAGGCCTCAGCTAAATTCATACCCCTTCCAATATTGGCATTCACAGTTAGTAATTGCTCTTTAATTGCTGCATTGTCCACCATACCAACAGCGGTATCTAATGCCTCTGATACAGGAATCCCTGATTTCACAAGCTCACCAAAAACTAAGTTATATTTATGCATTGTAGAAAGAAAAATAGCCTTATTGATAAGGTAAAATTTCGGATGTATAAGTATTTTATCCATTTGATATTTAAAATCTTTGTTATTCTTATAAAAATATTTTACTGCAAAAATACTAGCAATCAGAAGTGCTAGAATGAGCACACCATAATTTGAAAATGCCCATTCAAGTTTTAAAAGAATTTGTGTGGGTAAAGGTAATTCCGTTTTAAACCTGGAAAAGATATCTTTAAACTTTGGAACAACCACCATGATAAGTATAGTAAATGCTATTCCCATCGCTGCTAAAGTAATGAGTGGTGAACGAATCGCTTTTTTAAATTTTGCGGTATTGTCTCTTATATTTTCTAAAATATTTGCAAGCTTATGATAAGACTCTGAAATATTCCCTGTTCTTTCGCCAAGGTTAGTCATCGCCAATGCAACATGTCCAAACTCTTCTGTAAAAGGTTCCATCGCATCTGACATACTATTTCCAGCATTAATATCAGAATTAATTTTTGTATATATTTCTTTGAGTTGTTTATTATCTGTATTATCCGCAACATCCGTTAAAGTATCATTGATAGCAATCCCTGCATCTGTCATAACAGCTATCTGTCTAATTGTAGAAATTTTATCATTAATAGGTATTTTAGATTTGAATGATTTTTTCAATGTTTTCAGTAAATCTTCTAACCCATCTTCAAGAGGTGCAGAGGTTTCAACAGCTCGCATAACCATAGTCGTTGGAAATTTATTTTTTGCTAACTTGACTGCCAACATTCTATTTTCTGCTTTAATTAATTCAAGGCGTTTTTTACCTTTGTCCATAATGGTCACATTAAAATATTTCATTATAACCTCGCAACTCTATAAATTTCTTCAATCGTCGATTTCCCCTCTAAAGCTTTATTCACGCCATCTTGAAACATGGTCACAAAACCTTCTAATTCTGCTTGTTTCGTTAAGTCCTCTTTAGAAGCTACTTTCGCAATCATTCGAGCCATTGTCTCAGAAATGGTTAAAACTTCCGAAATCATTTCACGTCCTGAATAGCCTGTATGCCCACATTCTTTACATCCTTCTCCTTTATAAAAAGTAGGATTTTCAGGCAAATATTGTTGTACATCTTTTAGAAGTAACGGATCAAGTGTCGTTGTAACTTTACAATGTGTACATATTTTTCTCACCAATCTTTGTGCTTGTATCGCAACCAACGCTCCAGATACAAGATATTCTTCTATTCCCATATCTAAAATTCTAGATATAGATGAAATGGCATCATTTGTATGCAAGGTAGAAAGAACCAAGTGTCCTGTCAATGCTGCTTGAATAGCAATACGTAACGTCTCTTGATTCCGTATCTCCCCAATCATTATTTTATCTGGATCTTGTCTTAATATTGACTTCAGTGCATCAGCAAAACCTAATCCTACACTCTCTTTTACATTCACCTGCTGTAATCCAGCCATTTGATACTCGACAGGATCCTCAACTGTGATAATTTTATCTTTTACATCTTTTATTGCATTAACTGCCCCATAGAGTGTCGTTGTTTTTCCTGAACCAGTAGGTCCAGTAACCAAGACAATACCGTAAGGCACTTTAATTGCTTCAGAAAATCTATCATAGGAAAGTTTACTCATACCTGCTTCTTCAAGTTTAATCATAGCCTTAGATTTGTCCAGTATTCTCAATACAATAGATTCACCTTGTATCGTAGGTAATGTTGATACCCTAAAATCAAATTCTTTTTGTGCCACTGTTGCAGAAAACCTACCATCTTGAGGTTTTCTTTTCTCTGCAATATCTAAATTTGAAAGGAGCTTCATTCTTGAAGACAAAGGACTAAAAATATCTTTGTCAAAGGTAAAACTCTGACGTAACATACCATCAATACGTTCACGTATCACACATGATTTTTCAGTCGCTTCTATATGGATATCACTTGCTCCTGCATAAATTGATGATTTCAAAATAATATCAATCAATTTTAACACAGCAGGAGATTCATCACTTTCTTCTTCAACCCCCTCTTGATTCAGGTCTTTTCTTATGTCTAAAACCAAACCTTTAATACTTTCATTGATTTCAAGTCGTTGTAAATGTTGTTGTATTTGCTTAGGCCGTGCTATAGATATACGTATAGGTTTTTTTGGGAAAAGTCTCTGTATCGCATCCTGTGCAGCCATATCTAATGGATCATCAAAAACAATTTGTACATTTAAATCATTTTCTTCTATCGGAATAATATTATATTTTAAAAGTTGTTTATAGGGGACTTGAGAAAATAAACGCATATCAATTTCAATATCATCTAAATCTACATATTCAACATTGAGTGCTTTGGCAATCTCTTCAATAATCGGAACAATATTTATTCCTTCTATTTTTTCTAAATGTCCCAAAGTAATAATACCTTGTCTCACTTTTTTTGCTAAAAAAATCTCTACTGAATGCAAATCAATCATTTTTTCATTAATCAAATTTGCAAAAGAGATTTTTTTGGGTGGTCTGCTTTTTACTAAAGTAGATATTGCATCTTTCGTAATAAGATTTTCTTGAAGCATCATTTCAATAAGTTTTACCATTTAATCCACCCTTTTCTAATTTTTTTTCAATCGATAGAGTAAAGCTTTTGCTTTTTCAGAATTAGTTCGTTTTACATAACCTTTTAGCACTTGTATTGCCTCATTTATATGTCCCAGTTTTATTTTGGATTGTGCAAAAATCATCCAACTCTCTTCAATATGACTATTAACTTTATTTGTTTGTAACGACCAAAATTCTGATTTTTTATAATTCCCTTTTCTATAATAACTTTTAGCGAGAAAAAGAGAATCATCTGTATCATGTGACTGCATAAAGCGTCTTTCAACATCTTTATACGCACTTAAACTTGAAGATTCAATAATATTTAAATGCATTTTTTTACGTGGTTTTTCGACAATAATTTTCTTTACTTTTCGTTTACTATGTATTGGTCTATTTTTTACAGTATTATCTTCTAAAATTGGTATATTATCAACAAGTGGAAGTGTTGGCAAAGTACTGCCTTGACCGATATCCATATTCATTTTGACTATTGGTTTTATTTCTTCTATTTTATCAATTTTCTTTACTTGTATTTTTGAAAGTGCACTTTCAATTAAAATATTATTTTCCTTCGTCTTATCTATCTTGATAGTATTTTCTATACCTGAAACAACTGAGTTAGAAAAAGAAAAATATTTATAATTAAAAAAAGTGAACCCCAAAATAGCCAATAAAACCCCTCCAATAGAAGCCAGAAGATAAGGCTTTCTTTTCTTCTTTTGGTATTGTTTCCATTCTTCTTCTAGGGGTTTAATATCATACATGAATATATCCTAGTTTCAATGCTGCCATTTCAATAATACGCTTGGGAATATGTTCATAATTAATTTTAGATGGCTCATTTTCATCATAATATTCACAAATCTCAAAAATAGTAAAAATAAGTTTATTACATTCTCTAAAATTACCTTTTGTAAATGCATGTATAAGTTTCATATCTTTCTCTTTTATACTATTTGCAATTTCAAAAAGATTCTTTTTTAAAAGTTTTTTATGTATATAAGCTGTTTGATCAGATTGTGTTGCATTTTTTAATTCAATCACTTCCCAAATTCTTGATTGAAAATGTTCTTTTGCAATGAGGTCTTCATCATCTGTTTTATGTAAAGAAACAACAAATTTTACTGCTCTACTATCTGAAATAAGTCGTATTTTTTCCATCATTTCGCTACCATACATTTGTGCTTCATCCAAAAGTATTAGAATTTCACGTTTCCCTCTTAAATTTTTACAAAAATTCACTAAAGCTGAAAAGTTTACCTCAGTATTTGCTGGTAAATCTTGTTTCGTTAAAACTTTAAATAATTTATGAAAAAACTCTTTTTCATTGGTTGCAGGTGTATCAAAATAGTGTATCTCTTTTTGATGTTTTAATTTCTCTTGAAGACGATTTAACAAAATACTTTTCCCTGTTCCAGGTCTACCAAAAAGCAAAATCATCTTTAACGGTTTTTCCATACTATGCTCTAACTGCTTATAAGCCGTTACAGAAGATGATAATTCAATGTAATCATCGATATCTATAGAATCGACAAATACATTTTTAGCTGCTTCGTATCTACTTTTCATTAAGTTTAGTATAACCTAAATCTTTCAGCGTAACTGATTTAGCATTTTTCACTATATGTGGTGTAATAATCAAAACGAGCTCTTCAACCGTATTGATTTTTTCTTCTTTTTTAAAGGCATACTCTAATAAAGGTAAATCACCTAATAACGGAACCTTATTGACTTTAAATCCAGTTTTAGAAGAGATAAGTCCACCTAGAATTGCATGTTGTCCATCTTGTACTTTAATCACAGAGGCAATCTGTCTTCTAACTAAATCAGGGGGGATAGATCTTACACCACCATCACTTTGTATATTATTTACCGTATCAGAAATTGATGGATTAATTTTTAAAGTAATCATCCCATTCGTGTCTATTTCCGGAGTGATATCTAATAATATCCCTGCAAATACAGAATCTACAAGTTCACCTTCTGATGATGTCGTGCCACCCCCAGAACTAGCAGTACTAGATGACTTTATTTTATAAAAAAGTTCTCTACCGACAGAAATCAATGCCGGTTGATTATTAAGTGTCATCACTCTAGGACTAGAAATAGATTTTACATCCCCTTGTGTGCCTAAAAACTTTACAACTTCAGAGACTTTAGCATTTCCTGTTATATTGACAAGTTGTGCATTTCGAGGTCTACTTCCTTCACCAAATGTTGTTTCT
The DNA here is from genome assembly GCA_011330645.1 of Campylobacterota bacterium. Classification (GTDB taxonomy): domain Bacteria; phylum Campylobacterota; class Campylobacteria; order Campylobacterales; family Sulfurovaceae; genus Sulfurovum. Next base: position 6,251 of record DRQB01000147.1, read on the forward strand.
GTAATACCTTCGATATTGTCAAAAGTAAAAGATGAGACATTCTTTTGCGCCATAGCTAAAGAGTTTATGGTGAAATTTTGTAAGCCATAAAGTTGTGACCAATCAACCCCAGTTGTTTTAGAATCATCAAAAGTCACTGTTAATATACGTACATCAATTAGTACCTGGGACTTAATTTGTTTAGACAAAGTATGAACATATTTTGCTACTCTATTTATTTGTCTTTCTGTACCTGTTACTGTAATCATACCTGCTTCAGCATTGATAATAGGTGCTAGAGGGTTGTATTCCCATACTTGTCCATCTGGACCTGTCCATCCATCACCAGTCTTGGTATAGTGTGTACTTCCATCTGCTGCACCAATTAAAATACGTTGTACTTCTGTTTCAACTGTTTTCCAAAACTTAAATTCATCATTACTTTCTATAGATATACCTGTTTTTGAACCACCAACTCCAACTCCTCCACCAGCACTTCCACCAGCACTTCCACCTGTTGAAGAAGCCGAATTATTTGAATTAGCTATCGTAACATGAGCATTACTTTTTCCTACTCTTTGTCCAGAAATATAATGAATTCGGAAGGTACGTGTAATCAGATATGAAATTTGTAATTTATTACCTGTCATGGTATAATGAAGATCATTATCTTTCAAAATAGTATTTAAAAAACCTCTAAATGTACTATTTTTTAATTTGACATAATATAATTTTTTATTCATTCTCTTTTTTGCAGCTTCATCTTTTACAATAACTGTTAATCCACATGTGTCTGCTAAATTATCAACCACATCACCAATAGTCAATTTACTATCAATTGTGACTGAAAATAATTTAGAAGAACAATCATTTGCTAACAAGTCATGCGTGGAAAAAATTATTGCTAATATAATAAAAAATTTTACCCCTAATTTTTGTGTATGTATCATTTTATTTCCTTCCTTCTATCATAATAAAATTGTCTCGTTCTTTATGAAGAAACAACTTTTTAATTTGATTATTATTTCTAAGGACAACACCTTTTTTTCCTATATATTTCAAAGTAAACCCTCCTATGGTATCTTCAACTCTTTTCCATTCATTATTAATATATGCTTTCCCATTTAAAATAGCATGTAATGTCAATTTTGTCTCTTCTGCTTTTTCTGGTATAACAAAAGTTGTAATATTATTTTCTTCTTGAAGTCGTACAAATGGTTCTTTAGTTGTTTCCAGTGTTTCTAGATCGATACCTTCTCGTTTTTCATGTATTTTAGTAACCATATCACGGATTTGATTTACAGATAAATCTGCATAGATAAAAGATGCAACTAAAAAGACAAATAATAGTATTTTTTTCATTAGTGATTTATCCCCCATACTGAAATATTAATATCTGCTACAATATCGGAAGAATTAGAATCAAGAGAAAATTTAGTTCCATATATGTCGGTAACTAATGTATTTTGTTCTAATTCATTCATAAATTTAACAATTCCTTTATATGCACCCTTACACCCAACTGCAATTTCCAGAACATATCCAAAACTACCATTATTATCTACATATTTATTCGTTATATATTGTATATCAACATCTTGAACTGCAGCCTTGTCAGTAATTGAATTCAAAAATTTTGACCAACTTTTCTGATTAAATAACATATCAGAAAGTTTATCTAAATTATTGTTGATAAATGTAATTTTTTTATTTGTATCTATGATTGTATTTTTTTTATCAATAATATCTTTATCAAATTTCTTCACGTAAAATTCTCTATCCCCACCCACAGTAATAGAATTTAAATAGGTATTATTATCAACAATACTTTTTTGTATACTTTTTTTACTTCGCTCACTTTTTTTATACATATCTTCTGTATATGGTAATAAATAGGCATAGGCTAAATAAGCTATAATTCCTGCAACACCTAATATCACTAACCATTTTTCACTCTCTTTTTTCGGTGCGAAATAAGCATCAAGTTCTTCTAGTTTGTCTTCAATAAATTTCATCTTAATTCAACCTTTAGTAGACCTTTATAGTAATTACTCTCGGGGTCCTTTTTAATCAATTCTATATCAATTTGATTAATTTCATCAAAGTGTGTATCTGAAATATATTTAATCACTTCTGTCAATTTTCTATCGCTTGAACTTACTAAAGACATCCATACTGTATCTTCTTTCCCATACATCATATCAACATTCACACCAAATTTTGTTAATTCCTCGGCTATATCATGAAAGGTACCTGATTTAAGACGATAATTTACCTTTTTATTATAGATAGAAGTCAGTGTTTTTGTTTTTGCACTGTAGCGAGTACTCATTTTAGTGATTTTCTCATCTAATGTTGCCATCTCTTTTTTCTTATCACCCAATATTTTTTTATACTTTGTTGCTTCTGTGTTGAGTTTATTATTTTCAATATTCAGTGCATAAATTTTTGCATCATTCACATATGAACCGACTAGATATACCAAAGGGTAAGCCAACCCAACTGAGATTGCAGCGAAGGTTGCAATGATAAATTGTCCCCCCGCACGATTGACAAAAGATGGAGCACGAGGAAACATGGTTAAGTTTACTAATGATTCTTCATCTTCCATATAGTCAAAAGCAGAAAGAAGCATTAAATATTGTAATTGATCGGTATACCATTCATCATTATTAATATTATAATTAAAATTAAAATCTGCAGATTGTAAGCCTAAATAATTTTGACTATATTCATCTAACCCCACAATGGCACCCTGCACTGAGCCAATAAATAATTGATCAACATTATCTAACTGAAATGCTCTTTTTGCATAGATGATAATATCATTAATCGTAATAAAAACTTCACCAAAAATTTTCATAAAATTTTGTTGATAATCATTGTTCGTTGTTTTGAGTCCTTCAGACTCTAAAATAGTGAAAAATTCATTCTCATCAACTTTTTCACCTATCATTTCACAATATTTATCATAAATTTGCTCTAATGAAAATTCTATAGATTTTGAATAAAGGAATTCACCATCTCTATACAATGTAACAAAAGCATCTTGTTTTGTAAAATAAATAAAACAATGTGTTCCGGTATCAGGTAAAATTTCTTTTCTATAGAGTGCTTTATAAAGTAATGGTGCAGGTACAACTAAATCCAAATATTTTGTTTGGTTTTTGATAGGTAAGTAAAGTTCTTCCAGGACTTCTGGTTCTGCAACAAAAATGTGAAATTCTCGTTCTTCACCTGCATTTTCTACCTCTGTAGAAGAAATCACATAGTCACTGGCCTGATCAAGCCCCAATTCTTCATATGCCTTGATGTCAAGTATATCAGCAATATCTTCTTCAGGAATACTCCGACTTAAATGTACTGTTGTGTTGATCATATCTTTATTTGAGAGATATGATGTTATAAAGTTTGAAGTGTTGTAGCTAAGTTTATCTAGAACTTGGAATGTATCATTTTTAAGTATATAATTTTTATGTGTATAAGCATTAACTGTAATAATATTTTTTACAGCAGATTGTGATTTTTTTGATGGTTCTTTTTTCAAAAACATACTAAACTTCCTTGTTTGTTAAACAATTATATATGTTATAATATTAAAAGTATCTTAGCAATCTCTAAAAGTTTCAAATATTATAACTTTTTTTAATTACTCCACTTTTGATTTTACTATCAGTGCCCTAAATCAGGGCTTTTCTAAGATTTTTAAACAATATAACCAAATTCTTCTAGTCCATCTCTGTTTTTACTCCATCCTTTTTTAACAGAAACATGTAAATCTAAAAATATCTTTTTACCTGCAAATATCTCCATTTGCTGACGGGCAAATTTACCTACACGTTTAATGCCTTCACCTTTTTGTCCAACTATCATCCCTTTTTGCGTATCTTTTTCTACAACAATGGTGGCATAAACAGTATCAAGTGTATCTGTTTCATCTATCTTCTCAATAGTTACATCACTTTCATAAGGTATTTCATCACTCAAGTTCTCAAATATTGACTCACGAATTAATTCTTTATAAATATCTCGAATATTATCCGTTGTCAATATTTCAGTGTCAAACAAAAATGGTGAAGTAGGAAGATGTTTGGAGATTTCATCAAGTAATTGACGCTTTCCCACTTTCTTGTTTACAGAGAAAGGGATAATGGCTTCAAACTTATCTTGATACTTTTGATACTCTCCTAGTTTTTTAAGAACATCACCTTGTTTGACATGATCCATTTTAGTAAGCAGTACTATATGTTTTGTACCTTTACGTTCACTCATCTTTAAAAACTTTTCATACTCAGTCAGTTTGTCAGTAATCGGTGCCAAGAATACTATCAAATCTGCATCACCAATGGCTTTCATTACCTCATCCATCATAAACTGATTGAGAAGTTTCTCTTTTTCATGTATACCTGGGGTATCCACAAAAATAATCTGAGACTCTTTACCATACATATCTTCATGCATCACAATAATGTTCATACGCTTACGTGTTGCCTGTGCCTTCTTTGAGACCATGGCAAGTTTCTCACCTACCACATGGTTAAGTAGTGTACTTTTCCCTGCATTAGGACGTCCTACAACAGCAACAAATCCTGCTTTGGTATCTATCTCTTCTTTTTCGTGTTCAAACATCATAATATATACCTTGTTGTATCTTCATCTTCTACTACATCACCTATCTTCTCTTTGACAAGAGATGCATCTACTACTATTGTCTCACCACTATGTTCATCAGCAGAGAAACTTATCTCTTCCAAAATGCGTTCCATGACTGTATGCAGACGTCTTGCACCGATATCTTCCGTTTTTTCATTCGCTTGTAAAGAGTAAGAAGCAATGGCTCTTAACGCAGATTCATCAAATACAAGTTCAACATCTTCTACTCTCAAAAGAGCTTCATATTGCTTGATGAGTGAATTATTTGGCTCCGTCAATATACGATAGAGCGTCTCCTCATCCAAGTTGTCAAGTTCAACACGTAAAGGAAAACGTCCTTGAAGTTCTGGCATTAAGTCACTAGGTTTAGAAACATGAAAAGCACCAGCAGCTATGAATAAGATATGGTCTGTTTTTACCATTCCCAATTTAGTATGTACCGTAGAACCTTCAACAATAGGAAGTAAATCACGTTGTACACCTTCTTTACTTGGGTCTTGTCTACCTTGTGAGTTTGCAGAAACTGCTACTTTATCTATCTCATCTAAAAAAACGATTCCACCCTTCTCTACTTTTTCAAGTGCTAAAGCTTTAAGTGCCTCTTCATCAAGTAATTCTTCACTAGCCTCTTGCTCTAAGATTTTTTTAGCATCTTTAACTGTAACCTCTTTTTCTGGTCCTTTTTTACCCATGCCACCAAGTACTTTTACAATAGACTCTTGTACTTGTATCATCTGTGGGGGAAGTCCTTCTTCTGGAAGTTGAGGATTATTGGGTACTGAAATCTTAATCTTAAGATGGTCAAGTTCTCCTTTGTTAAACTTCTCCTGCATACGTGCAAAAGAGGCATCATATTCTGCTTTCTTTTGTTCACTTGCTCCTGCAGGTAGGGGTGGAAGAAGTTTCTCTATAATTTTATTTTCTATATAGTTTTGTATCTTCTCTTTATTTTTTTCATTTTCAGATTCACGTACTATTTGCATAGATGTCGCGGCTAGGTCACGTATCATAGATTCTACATCACGTCCAACAAAACCTACTTCCGTATATTTACTTGCTTCTACTTTAATAAACGGTAAGTTCATCATCTTTGCCAGTCGTCTGGCAATCTCTGTTTTTCCTACCCCCGTACTCCCTATCATCAATATATTCTTAGGAGTTACGTCTTGTTGCATATCTTCACTTAATTGCATACGTCGATAACGGTTTCTCAATGCTACCGCAATCGTTTTTTTCGCATCACCTTGTCCAATAACATATTTATCTAAGTAACTCACTATCTCTTTAGGTGTTAAATTATCCATTTTACTCATTTACAATTCCAATAACTTAATATTTTTATTTGTATAGATACAAATATCTCCCGCAACTTCTAAAGACTTTTGTACCAACTCTTTAGGCTCTAGGTTCGCATGTCTGTCTAAAGCACGTGCAGCTGATATGGCATAGTTTCCGCCAGATCCGATAGCTGCTATCTTCCCATCTTCAGGTTCTA
>DRQB01000148.1 GCA_011330645.1 Campylobacterota bacterium
GTTGAAGCAATAACAAGAATAGCACCGTCCATTTGAGCAGCACCAGTAATCATGTTTTTAACGTAATCCGCGTGACCTGGACAGTCTACGTGAGCGTAGTGTCTAGTTTCAGTTTCATACTCTACGTGAGAAGTAGCAATTGTAATTCCTCTTTCTCTCTCTTCTGGAGCATTATCAATTTGATCATAGTCCATAGTCGCTTGACCATTTTTAAGCCCAAGACACATTGTGATTGCAGCTGTTAATGTAGTTTTTCCGTGGTCAACGTGACCGATAGTACCGATGTTAACGTGCGGTTTCGTACGTTCAAATTTTTCTTTAGCCATGCTTTTCTCCTAGCGTAAATGTTTTATAAAGGCAGTATTATACCCAAATCTTCTTAAGTCAATATTAACCTATATGGACAGGAGTATAGTATCATTACTACACACTTGTCCATACTTGGTTTTCGTACTTTCTGGAGCCCATAGTGAGACTTGAACTCACGACCTCTTCCTTACCAAGGAAGTGCTCTACCCCTGAGCCATATGGGCACAATAAAATTTAAAGGACGCTTTTTTGGCAAAGCCAAACAAAGCTACGCTAACGCTGTGTTTTCCTCAACGGAAAGTTCACGCGACTAGTCGCTCTTAAATATTTAGTTTATAAGTAACTATAAACTTAGTGTTAAATTGTTATGAGTGTTTGTTGGTTGTAGATAATGTGAAGTTGTGTAAATAGTGATTCACATCAGCTCCCAGATCAATATACCATGTGGAGCGGGCGAAGGGATTCGAACCCTCGACAGCCTGCTTGGAAGGCAGGAACTCTAGCCACTGAGCTACGCCCGCATAATGGTTACATGGTGGTGAGTGAAGGATTCGAACCTTCGAAGACGTAGTCAGCGGATTTACAATCCGCCCTCGTTGGCCACTTGAGTAACTCACCATTATGTATAGAATCAAATTTTGTTTTTAATTAAAAAAATGAAATTGATTTTTTTCTGGTCAAACACTGATAAAAATTTCATGGAGCTGGTGAAGGGACTCGAACCCCCGACCTGCTGATTACAAATCAGCTGCTCTAGCCAGCTGAGCTACACCAGCACCATCATAAAAAGCTATTCCGCTTTAAATGGACGGGAATTATAGACAAAAAGTTTTTAAATGTCAAGGATTTTTTTAAAAAAATTAAAAATTTCTCTTTTTTAGTTAACTTCTAATAGAATAGCTTCACATAAATATCACAAAATAGGCTCTTTCTTATGAAAATATTACTCGCACCAAGCGAAACGAAAAAATCAGGAGGTCAATATACCTTTGATCCCTCAACATTACTTTTTGACACACTTATGCCTCACCGTATGAAACTTCTACATACCTATATCAATATTTTACAACAAGGGGATATGCAAGTACTCTCTAAAATGTTTGGCATCAAAAAAGAAGCCGATATTCTCAAGCATAAAAAAGATATTATCCATGAACTTACCATGAAAGCTATAGAGCGCTATACAGGGGTAGCATTCGACTACCTTAACTATGAAACACTCAGTTCTGAAGCGCAACACTATGTAGATGACAATGTCATACTCTTCTCAAATCTATTTGGTCCCATCAAAGCTTCTGACCTCATCCCAGAATATAAACTCAAACAAGGTGAGTCGGTAGGAGATATCAAAACAGAAAAGTTTTACAATGAGCACTCTGCACATCTTATGGAAGACTATTTAAAAGAAGAAGAGATACTAGACTTGCGTGCAGGTTTTTACGACAAGTTCTACAAACCTGCCAAGCCCTACACTACCCTCAAGTTTATCAAAGATGGCAAAGTAGTCAGCCATTGGGCTAAAGCCTACAGAGGCATCGTCTTGCGAGAAATAGCAAAAGCTGGAATTAGCTCTATAGAAGCTTTTATGAAGCTCCCAACAAAAGGTCTGAGTATTCATGAGATACAAACGAAGAAAAATAAAACTGAAATAATATATAATATAGATAACTAAAGGTATACCCATGAAACTCCCAAGCGAGTACACACTCTATCAGATTATGATTTTTCTTCTTGTACTCATGGTCGTACTTGGTATACTGTTTGATACAGACTATAACTAATGTGGAGAATATAATAATGAAAAATCTATTTGAAATGGGAGCGAACTTTGGAACAGAAGAAGAGCAAGGTTGGTCTTCTGATAATAAAAATAAATCTACTACAAAAAGTTCAACAGAAATAAAATCTCCAGACAAACACAAACTCTACTTTGCTAAAGAAAAACGCCGAGGGAAGGTAGTCACTATCGTCAAACCTTTTTACCTTGATAAACGTGATTTACAAGCTATACTAAAAATACTAAAGAAAAAACTCGGTACTGGAGGAACGCTTAAGGATGATAGTTTGGAATTTCAAGGAGATATCCCTGAACAAGTGCGTAAGCACTTAGAAGCTTTGGGATATAAATTTAAAAAATAATTATTGTTTATCTGGTCTAAGTTCATCAGGAAGCCTAGAAAGGTCTGCTTCATCAAACATCTCTACTTTAGGGATAAGTATAGCAATAATAGAAACTACCACACCAAAAATCAATACTACCAAGTGTTCATGCCCGGGGAAGAGAGAAGGAAGCGTCAGTTTCCCTACACTTTCTCCCATCAGTGGTTTAAAAAAGTCCGCATAATAGAGGGTAAATACAAGTCCCCCAAATAAACCTCCTATAGCACCTACCAGTACATCTATACGCCCTTCTGCGATAGAAACAGGACCCGTTCCTGGACATTTACCAAGAACAGCCATAGAGATACCAAAAAGGGCACCCCCTATGATGAGCCCTTGCCAAATAATAGGTTTAATATGATAGTGTGCTCCACCTGCTTCGATAAGGTAATAGAGTCCTATACTTGTAAGTCCTACTGTGAGAAAGAGCATTTTGGGGACAATGGTGTCTTTGAGCATAGCAAAGCCTGCTATTTTTTCAAATTTATCAACCCTTGTATACTGGATAATCCCTCCAAAAATGATCCCTATAAGGAACACTAACATTAAGGAACCATGCCCTTGGTGAATCACATTTTCAAACATTTGTGCAACACGAGAAAGTAAATCATCTCCTTGCGTTTTAACGATAATATCCATTTAGTCCTCCTTCGTGTTATAAAATAGTTTTCCAGTGATGACCAATGTAACCATAACCACTGTACCAAATATCATGGCAGAAATAGCCATCTGACTCATACCTGACATAAAGTGCCCAGACGTACATCCACCTGCCAGTCTTGCACCAATGATCATAAAGAAACCTGCAATAAAGCTCCAAAAAAGACGAGAAAACACCGAACTGTTTTTATATTTTTTCCATCCACTTGGAATCAGTGAAAAACGAAATGTTTTCGTGATAAACACAGACGTCACAAACCCTCCCAATAATGAACCAAAAAGCATGACACCTTCCCATGCCCCTGGGTTTTTAATCTCTTCTAAATAGGTATATTTCTCAGGGTCAAGATCGAAAATAAGTCCTGCAAAATACGGAACATAGGTTGATGCTCCTATCGGTCTATCTGCACCGAAAACAGAAAATGTCATTAAAAGTAAAGCTGACATCAAAATGCCACCCATCCACCATGGTAATCTATTCATAAAAATCCTTTAGTTTTTTGTAATTATAACAAAATATTAACAATTTTATAATATTTAATTATTTTATAACACTATTCAATTTGACTGAATACTTCTTTAACCCTTTATTCTTTCAAATGATTTAAATACTTTTGGTATATCTCCAATGTAATTTGCATATAGGGTGACTTTACATAGTTAGGTCTCACTTTTGCTATCTCTTTTTGCACCTCTTCCAAGCTATACCCACTAAAAAGTAACCACGCAGAAGCCAACAATACAGAACGTGAGAGTCCTAATGCGCAATGCACATAAATACCCTCATTTTTATATGTCTCTATATATTGAACCCCTTCATGTAGTGCTTCTGGACTTTGTATTGTTTGATCTAGGAAAGGAAGTCTTATCTGCTGTAGTCCTTTTTTTTGGAACTGCTGCTCTGTCGCTAAATTGAGCGTAAGGCAAATATCTTTCTCCACTAACATGCTATATTCTTTCATACTTGGATAGCGTCCTAAATAAACCTTGCCTTTTACACTTTGCATAAGAGGGAGTTTACGTTTGTAGTACTGCCAGGAAAGATAGTTACCGATAAAATAAGGCGCAAAAAGAAACCACTGCCACCATGAAGCTTTGGCATCTTTGCCTGCAAGGAGTGTGTTCA
>DRQB01000149.1 GCA_011330645.1 Campylobacterota bacterium
AACGTAATCTCCCTTGTTTTTCAGTATGTGATTAGATTATATCAAAAAATATATAAGTTATAGTAGATTTTGTTATCTTAATGTAAGTTTTTAAATTGATACATCATAATAGATGCTGCAATACCAACATTAAAACTTTTAACACCTTCCATCATTTCTATAGTGACAACTTCATCACATAACGCTAAAATCTCTTTTGAAAGCCCTGTGCCTTCATGTCCTAGAAGTAAAACCCATTTAGGTTTGACTTTTACATGAGCCAATGGGGTTGAGTCTTGAGTCACTTCAGCTGCATAAATGTAGTATCCTTTTTTTTTAAGTGCATGTATAGTTGTTTTAATATCTGAATAGATATGTGTTTTTAGCATAGAGATGTGTCCCATACTTACACGTAATGCACGGCGAGAGTAGGGGTGTGGTCCATAACTGGGGAGTAGATACGAATTGATGCCTATTGCAGCAGCTGAACGGGCGATAGCACCAATATTTTGAGTGGAGCTTATCTCGTCTAACATAATAATATGGTTATCTAGTTCTTCCAGAGGTATATCTTTGGGGCGTATACCATGCATCATTACATTGTGATGTATTTTATGTCCCACAATATTTTGCATTTGTTCTTTTGTTGCGATATAAAATAAAGCATCTTTTAGTTTTTTTATCAGCATAGTATTTTGACTATAATACTCTTCTGTCGCAAGGATACTTTTGATTTCAATATCCTGTTCTAGTAGTAGGTTTACCACTTTGGGGCTGTCGGCAACAAAGCTACCATCTTTTTTAAAGGCATGTTCTCGAAATTGATGGTAAATTTGTAATTCTGGGGTATTAATATCATTTATATGTATATAGTTCATGAGTGTATTGTACAGAAAACCACGATTACTTTACTTTTTTTGGTTACAATAATTTAGATTATAATTACTATAAGGGATAAAAATGTTAAAAAAAATCATTATTGGAGTAGCCATTTTAGCTACTTCACTTGTAGCAGAAGTACAACAAGTATGGGCAACTCCTGAATTTACACATAAAAATATTAAAATTATTGATATACGCACTCCTGCAGAATGGAAAGAAACAGGCATTGTAGAACATTCATATACCATTATGTTTTTTGATGAAAGAGGCAATTTTAACTTGAAAAATTTTTTAACCCGATTAAATAAGATAGTCAAAAAAGATGAGCCATTTGCACTCATATGTAGAGTAGGGTCTCGTACAGGAATGGTGAGTAAATTTCTTTCTGAAAAGCTAGGATATAAGGTTATTAACCTTAAAGGCGGTATTACAAAGATGATTAAAGAAGGATACAAAACTGTTCCATACAAACAATAATTTTCTTAAACTTGATTGACATAGACTAAACTTTTTTGATATAATCTCTTAATTTTAAAAATATAGGAATAAATATGTCAAAAAGTTTATATGAAACACTTGGTGTAAGCGAAAATGCGAGTGCCGATGAAATCAAAAAAGCTTATAGAAAACTTGCTAGAAAATATCATCCAGATATTAATAAAGATGAATCGGCTGTAGATAAATTTAAAGAGATTAATGCTGCGTATGAAGTGCTTTCTGATGACGAAAAGAAAGCACAGTATGACCAGTTTGGTGATCAGATGTTTGGTGGACAAAATTTCCATGATTTTGCCCAAGGTCAAGGTGGCGGCGTAGATCTTGATGAAATACTACGTCAGATGTTCGGTGGAGGAGGCGGTGGTTTCTCTGGAGGCTTCAGTGGTGGACAACAAGGAGGTTTTGGAGGCTTCGGTGGAGGTTTTGGTGGTCCAGATTTAGATGTGCAGGCACGTATTACAATACCATTTATGGTCTCTGTCACAGGGGGAAAACATCATGTCTCTGCCAATGGACAAAGTTTTGATATAAAAATACCAGCTGGTATTAAGTCTGGTGAGACTTTACGTGTGCGTGGAAAAGGTAAACAATATCAAGGGCAAGCAGGTGATTTGCTCATACAGGTTGAAGTTGCACCGTCTGATGAGTATGAAAGAAAAGGTGATAACCTCTATAAAACATTTGATGTTCCTTTAAAAGAAGCACTTTTTGGTGGGAAAATTGCTGTGAGTACTCCTGAAAAAGAAGTTTCACTAAAAGTACCAAAAAATACTAAAAATGGACAAAAGTTTAGACTCAAAGGAAAAGGTGTTCCTGATAGAAAAACGGCATTAAAAGGTGATTTATACCTGATAGCAAATGTTGTTTTGCCAGATGTTGATACGCTTGATGATGCGTTAAAGAAAATGTTAGAAGCTAAATTATAAGTATAAAGGATTTTCTATGCATAGTTATGATGAACCCGTCTATTTGATTTCTGTTGTGGCAACGATGCTTGACATCCATCCTCAGACTCTAAGACAATACGAACGTGAAGGTTTAGTTGAACCCTCACGAACACAGGGACGTATGCGTTTATACTCCCAACGAGACATAGACCGTATGAAACTCATTTTACGTCTTACACGACAATTGGGTGTAAATTTGGCAGGAGTAGATATAGCTCTACAATTAAAAGAGCAAATCGATCAGATGCAAGAAGAAATCACACAGCTAAGAGATGAACTTTCTAAAGTAAACCGTCATGGTTCTGTACATGCAAGTAAAGCACTGGTAAAGACAAGTGCGTATGATATTATAATCTTTGAAGAGTAGTCATAGCAAGAGGAGTATCTTCTCCTCTGCATTTAGTTACTTACACAACTGTTACCTCTTGAACCCCAGTTCACAATAATCCCTTTTTTATTGGTTTCGATAAAGAGTTTACATGTTTCCTGTACGATGTCATTACCATATCCAAATGCACCATATCCTCCATAGTACCCACCATAGCCATATCCAAAGACGGGAGAAGGAACAGAATATATTCTAGATCTTTCATAGACATAGACTTTGTTTTTATTTGGCAATACGAAAGTACTGTCAGGATAGCCAATTTGACCAATAAGGTATGCGATATTTTGTCCCCGCCATGCATCATATTTTTTAACAAAATTTTGATGGGTTGCACAACCTTGCATGAGCATAAAAGAAGTAGCAATAAGTGTAAGTTTTAATATTTTTTTCATCATTATAATCTCCTTTTTGTAAATTATAGTAGTCTTATTTATATTAGTATAGTATCGTGTAGGAAATGTGAAATAGTGAAAATGGATAATATGAAGTGGTGGGTCGGGGGAGACTCGAACTCCCGACCACTCGGTTATGAGCCGAGTGCTCTAACCAACTGAGCTACCGACCCGTAAGTGTTCGCTGGTTATTCTTTCGAAATCATAGTGATTTTCGAGTCAGAAGTATATCGACTGTAGTCTTTAAAAGCAATTAAATTTTGTAAAATTCCAAAAATTACAGCAAAAATAATAAATGAAGTTCCTCCATGACTAAACATAGGTAGAGGTAAGCCTACGACAGGTGCCATACCTATGACCATATAGATATTAACTCCCATATATACAAAGAGTAAAAAGGCAAGTCCTGATGCAAATGTTTTGATGAGATAATCCGAAGCAAATTTGGCAGAAATATAGAGTAAATTAAAGATAAGAAGAATATAGAGTCCAATCACAGTCATCATACCTTTAAAGCCAAATCGTTCTCCAAGATAGGCAAAAATAAAGTCAGTAGATGAAACAGGTAAAAATTTGAGTTGTGTTTGTGTAGCATCTTCTTTTTTTTGTCCTTCCATCCCCCCTGAACCAATAGCAATCAGAGCTTGTTTTACATGGTAACTAGGTTTCCCGACAAAGTCAGAGACACGTTTTTTTTGATAAGGTTTGAGTTGTCCATATAAAAGAGGGGCAGTTAGTCCTATGGCAATGACAATCGTCGCCCAAATTTTCCAGTGAATACCTACAATAAATAAAATACCATAGCCAGTAATAAGTAGTACAAGTGCTGTACCTAAGTCAGGCTCTTTGGCAATGAGTAAAAAAGGAATCACAATGATAATGGAGAGTTTAATAAATTGGAACACACCATATCCTTTTTCTTCTGGGGGGCGAATACTGATAAGATATCCTAACATCATAATGACGGAGACTTTAATAAATTCAGAAGGTTGTATAGTGAGACCAATGCCTGGTATTTCTATCCACCGTTGGGCACCCAGGATGCTTTTACCTATGACTTCAACGGCAATAAGTAAGCCAAGGTTCGCGATATAAAAGATAGGAACAAACCACCAGAGTATTCGCCTCCAAGGAATAAAAGCTGTAATGAAAAAAACAATAGCGGCAAGAAAATAATAGACCATTTGTTTTTTGAAAAGGTGTGGATTTATCTCTTTTATAAGATAAGAAGAAATGACAAAGAGTGGAATAAGTTGTATCATCAAAAAGTACGAAAAGTTTTTAAAAATACGCTTATCAAAATTAAACACGTAGTGCATCCTTTTCTCAAGATTTAGGGTATTATATCAAAACATTAATCTTACTTGAGTAAAAAATAGAAGGGCAGGTCATGGTAAATTTTTTTATATTTAAAAACCTTGATAGGGCATCTGGATGTAGACATGCTGTCACCATGAAAGCACTCGGTGAATCATACGATTTTTCTATGGCGTTACATACAGGAGAAGATGTTGAAAAAATAGTTGAAAATAGAAAAAAACTAGCATCATTGTTGCATTGGGATGAAAAATTATATTTTGCAATCGCTAATCAAACACATAGTAATCATATAGAAGTAATCACTCAACATACAAATCGGGGTTGGGAAACACTTCATAGTGCTATTGAAAATTGTGATGCTATGATTAGCAATCAAAAAAATATTGTTTTAAGTATGCTTACTGCAGATTGTGTGCCTATCCTTTTGTTTGATACGAAGCAGCAAGTCATAGCAGCCGTACATGCAGGATGGAAGGGTACAAAAGGAAAGATAGTATTAAAAACAGTAGAAAAAATGATACAAGATTTTCATTCTGAGCCTAAAGATATTTTGGCAGGGATAGGTCCTGCTATAGGACGTTGTTGTTATGAAGTTGGGGAAGATGTGGCAAAACACTTTTTTGAGTATCCCCAAGCCTATGATAAAATAGCTGATAAATATATGTTAGACCTTCCTCTCATCAATCAAGAACAGCTTTTGAGTGTGGGTTTAGACATCCATAATATAGAAATGAGTGATATCTGTACTTCATGTCATGTGGAAAAGTTTTTTTCATATAGAAAAGAAGAAGGTTGTAGTGGTCGTTTTATGAGTATGATAGGATTAATTTAGATAGGACAGGTCTCAATCTTACGAAAACCTTTTGAAACCAACCACCAAAGTGGCCATTTATAAAGTCTTTCTATCAGTTTTTTTATGAGGTACGCTGTATATCCATAAAATCTTATATGTCCTAAATCAATCGCTGCATATTTCCCTCCAAGGGCTATGGCAATACCCTTTATTTTCATATCTGCCTTTTTTAAAGGTCTGTTTTTGAGAGTACGTATGATATTACTTGCCGCATATTCTCCACTTTGTATGGCAGTTTGTGCAGTTGGAGGGAGTGGTTTGCCTTTTTTATCTATAAGTGCTGCATTGTCTCCAATGGCAAAGATTTCATGATAGCTTGTACTATATAAATATGGGGTTACCAGTATTTGCCCTTTTTGATTTTTTTCAACATTTAAATCTTCCAGACATGGGGCAGTGGTGGTTCCTCCTGCAAATATCATAAAATCAAAAGGAATTCTAGAATCATTGGTCAGAAGGACTTCATGGTTTTCTATGGCACTGATACGACACTCTGTATGGACTTTGACACGCAGTTTTTTAAGCCTTTGAGTTGCAACTTTTATGATTTTTGGATGCATACCATTGAGTATAGTCTCTCTGCTGGCTATGAGATGAATGTGCAGCGTAGCACATGAAAGGGCATTACTTCTATAGTATCGGTTGAAAAAGTATTGCATTCCTGCTGCTATCTCTACACCAGAGAGTCCAGCTCCACCTATGATAATGTTAAAATTTTCTTTTGCTTTTTTATCTGATTCGAGACGTTTATAAAGTTCATGTTGAAAAAATTGATTGAGTTTAACTGCACCTCTAAGGCTTTTTGCACCGCTAGAATAGTTATATACAGTCTCATCACAGTCAAAGCGTTTTGTAACACTTCCAACTGCAATGACAAGTATATCGTACGACTCTTCACCATCATTTAGAAGAATGACTTTCTTTTTGGGGTCGATGGCTCGAACCGTACGATGTTTAAATGTGACATTGTCATAATTTGCGCACAGAGCAGGGAGGCTAACGATGGTTTCATCAAAGGAAGTATTGCTCGAAATCAGTTCGTAGCCCTCTGTTTGCAAGAAATGGTAAGGATGTTGGTCAATAAGGGTTATCTGGATTTCTGGATGTTTACTTAGTCGTCGCATTGCTGCGATGCCTCCGTAACTCCCACCAAGTATCACAATATGATGACCCATCACTTACCTCCTAAATACTAGGCATTGTCACAGTTTTATAGTAGCGTTAGTGTGTGGAAAAGGTGTGGAGTTTAGTATGCCTCTTGGGTAGAAGAAACACAGGTAAGTGCATAGACCCACTGATGTAAGTCCAGCATATCTTCATACACTTTAAAGTTATGGTCTATAATCTTTTCAGAGTGAAACGTTTTGTCAGGCTTAAATGTTTTGTATGCGTACATAGCGCCATACTTTGCCAAGTAGGCATGTGGTGTATCAACATACTCTTCAAAACCTCTGGGAAATTTCTTATATTTTGGCGCAGCTATCTCATAGCCTTTGGCTTTGAGTGTTTCAAGTGTGTTGTGCAGTTCTTTACGTCTAGTGTCGTTCTTGATGTATTCTCTGTATGTAGCAAGTAAAGGTGGCTTGAAATTACGTATACCTGTGGCTACAAAGACTTCAAAAGGGTCATAGTGCATGTAAAATGAAGCACTTTGCATCCTATGTGTTGCCCCCTGCCAAAAGATGATGCCTATACGTTCTTTTATGGGATCAAGTCTATGAAAACGTGCATCACGGTAGATGCGAAAGAGTGATTTGTTTACCTTAGGGATGGCATGGATGTTGGGTACAAGTATCTGCAAGTGTTCACCCATCTCTTCAACGTAGGCAACATTGGGTGCAACAATGTACTTTTCATACTCCTTTCTATGGTCATCTAGCCACTCTTTGGAGTTATTGATGATGATATTATCGAGAAAGTTTAATCCCTCTTTTGGAAACCCATTAAAGGACATTAGGCATCCACTCTTCTACTTTCATCTGCACCTAATTCTATCACTTTCCATGGGAGTCCTTGTACATTGAGTTCTTCCATAAAAGGATCTGGGTCAAATTCTTCCATATTGAAAACACCTTTGCCTTGCCATTTGCCTTCTAGCATAAGCTTGGCACCTATCATGGCTGGTACACCTGTTGTGTAGCTGACTCCTTGGCTTAGTACTTCTGCATAGCACTGTTCATGGTCACTCACTTGGTAGATATAGACAGTTTTTTCTTGACCATCTTTGATTCCCTTGGCGAAGATTCCGATATTGGTTTTTCCTTTGGTACGAGGTCCAAGGCTTGCTGGGTCAGGCAGTAGGGTAGCGAGGAACTCCATAGGGACTATCTTCATACCTTTGTGTTCTACCTCTTTGATGCCAAGCATCCCTACATTTTCAAGACATTTCATGTGTGTAAGATAGCTCTCTCCAAAGGTCATAAAAAATCTGATTCGTTTAAGTCCCTTGATGTGTTTAACAAGTGACTCCATTTCTTCATGATAGAGTAGGTAGCTGTCTTTAGCTCCCACTTCTGGGTAGTCCCATACTTGTTTGATAGCCATAGGTTCAGTCTCTATCCACTCTCCATCTTCCCAGTAACGTCCTTTTGCACTTACTTCACGTAGGTTTATCTCAGGGTTAAAGTTGGTTGCAAAAGGGTAGCCGTGATCTCCTGCATTACAGTCTAGGATGTCGATAGTGTGTATCTCATCGAAGTAGTGTTTTTGGGCGTAGGCACAAAAGACATTGGTCACCCCTGGGTCAAAGCCTGAGCCAAGTAGTCCCATGATGTTCGCATCTTTAAAGAGCTGGTCACGTTCCCACTGTTCTTTGTATTCAAACTTGGCTGTGTCAGGGTGTTCGTAGTTAGCGGTGTCTAGGTAGTCCACTCCACACTTAGCACAGGCATCCATGATGGTAAGGTCTTGGTAT
>DRQB01000150.1 GCA_011330645.1 Campylobacterota bacterium
CGTATCTGTAACGGTATATCGCTACAAGTAAAAATGCAGAGGTGAGCGCTAAAATGATGATATTTTTAAATCCTACAATGTCTAGGCTTCCCATGGTAAATCGCATAATCTCATAGCTCTCTTGGAGACTGGAAATATAGAACATCACCATGAGTGCTGCTGCATAGAAGAAACTAAGGGCTATCCCCACAAGCAGGAGTGATGAACTGTCGTAACGCTCAAAGCGTGATGCCACCCCAAAGAGTATGAGTACCGTTAGCATCGCTCCAACAAAGGCGAAAAGAGGGGAGAGGGTAGAAAACCCCAATACGATGGCTATGGCAGTAAAGAGGGTAGCTCCGCTTGCAACTCCAAGGGTAAAAGGTGTGGACATAGGGTTACGAAAAACAGTTTGGAAGATGAGACCACCCAAAGAGAGGATACCCCCAACCAAAAATGCCAAAAGTACACGAGGCAGACGTAGATCAAAAAAGACTTTATGCTCCATACTGTTTGCATTAAGAAGCTCTGAGAGTGGTAGTGATATTTGCCCAAAAAATGGTGCGATGGCTAATAAGAGTAAGCTAACGACTAAAATAATTTTTTTCATAGCTTCACCACGATATTATGGGCTTGTTTTTCTACTGAACCGTCATAGAGTGCATCCAAGTGTTCTTGTGCAAAAAAGTCATGGGAAGTGCCATAAAACTTTACTTTTCCCTCTTCTAAAAAGAGAATGTCATACCCTAGCTTATAGGCAAGGTCTAGGTTATGGGTGATGATGATTTTACTTTTGAATGTCGCTTCGTCTTTAAGCAGTCCAAAGAGAAGTTGCATCTTTTGTGGGTCTAGGTTTGCTGTCGGCTCATCAAATATGGTGTAGCGTGCATCGTGCAAGAGTGCAGAAGCTATGAGTAGAAGCTGTGACTCTCCAGAGCTAAGAGCTTTACATGCTTTGTCTGCAAGATGAGAAATATGTAGTTTTTTAAGCACTTCATCAATTGTAGGGTGTTGTACCCTTACAACACCGCTTATAAAACCAAGTTCCAAAAACTCCTTCACCGTAATAAATTCATCAAACACATCCAATTTAGGAGGAATGTAGTTTATCAATTTAGCACGTTTTTGGCCATAGACTTTAGAAGGGTTGATACCCTCTATACTCACAGATGAAGTAGGTGTAACCCCACACAATACCTTAGCCAAAGTGGTTTTTCCCACACCATTGGAGCCAAGGATGATGAGGTTCTCATCAGCTTCTAAAGTAAAGGAGATGTCCTTTAAAATGGTATTGGAATAGTTATCTATTTTTAACATGTTCTAAAATCTTTTTAAAGTCACGTAAAAAGAGTACCAGTCTGTCACTAGGGATGCCTGAATACTCTTTGTCTATGATGTAAATGTTGTTGGTTTTACCTGCATTGATAGGCAGCTCTCTCCATGGCTCTTTGAGGTCATACTCGGTCAGACCTTTTTGGTGCATGGAGTGTGCTAAGAGGATGACAATATCAGGATTAGTAGCGATGATGTTCTCTTGGTTAAGGATGGGTTGTCCTTTACGTGTGGAGTGCAGGGCATTGGTATTGCCTGAAGCATTGATGATGTCATCAAGATAGAGGTTTTGTCCTACCACAAAAATCTGTTTAACCAGTGACGTGTTATGCCCAATCACCATGAGAATCTTTTTATCTTTAACGATACCTTTGATGTCATCTAGTGCATGATTGATATCACTCACAATACCTTTTGCTTCTCTCTCTTTATGCAGTAGTGTACTCAACTCTGTAATGGCTTTTTGAATATGTGGGAGTCTGTCTATTTGTATAACTTTGGTTTTGATGCCGAGTTTTTCTAGTCTTTGTCCCAGTTTTCGGTTGTTTTGCTGCATGATGACTATGCTGGGCTTAAGTGCCAAAATTTTCTCTAGACTAGGAGAGAAATAGCCACCCACCTTAGGTACAGACTGTGAAGTTTTAGGGTAGGTACAGTACTGAGTATTGCCCACCACCTTTGAGCCTGCTCCTAGAGCAAAGACTATCTCGTTAATGGCAGGGGAGAGGGTGACTATGCGTTCTTGTGCTAAACTTAGGATGCTAAGTAATAGAAATAGAACAACTTTCATGTGCCTCTCCGTAGGAAATAAGTATTAAAATTTTGCTTTTAAACCTAAGGTATAAGCTCTTGGACTTGAAGTAAAGCCATATACTGTTTGGTATGTTTTATCTGTTAAGTTTTCTATTTTACCATAGACTTGTACATCTTTTGTTATGTCATAGTTTGTAGTGAAGTTTATCACTGTATATTTACCTGTTTGTACTTCAGTTGCGGGGAATGTACTAAAGTCAGAATCTTTTCTTTCTCCTAAATATTCTGCATCCACACCTAAATGTAAATTGTCAATACCGTAATAATCAATCGCAAGTTTGAAATTTTCTTTTGATCTTCTTATCAAGTCTTTACCTGAATTATCTTTGGCTTTAAAAAGATGTGTATAGTTAAGTGCAAGGAAGAGGTTTGAGAAAACTTCTTTTTTATAGGAAGCTTCCATTCCATTGATTTTAGATGTTCCAGAAAGATTTCCATATTTAAAAGTAGCAAAATCAAAATCAATAAGACTATCTATTTTGGTATCAAAATAAGTCACAGAAAAGTCTTTATACGCCACAGTGATATCAAATGATTTTGTAGTTTCTGGGTTAAGGTTTTGGTTACCATAGGCAGAGTAGAGTTGATAGAGTGTTGGTACATTATACGATGTTCCATAATTGATAGAAGTAGTAAGACCTTCTATAGCACCATGAATATGCTTAAGTCCTATCTTCCCAGTTGTTTTGTTGTTAAAAGTACTGTATTTATCGTAACGCAATGACTCAGTTAATATCGTTTTCCCACCTAAAAAACCATCAAAAGTATTGCTATTTGTTACAAAGATACCTTTGTTATTAAAGTTTTTATTGATAGTGTCTTTTTGTTCAAAACGTTTGTAATCAGCACCAATAAGTACGAAATCTTCTGTACGGTAAGGTATTTTAGAAGTAAATCCATACTCTTTTACCGTACCCTTAAATGGTGTAGTTGTAACGACACCACTAAAGTCAGGTGCGATAAACTCACGATCAAAAACAGATTTTTTAGCATAAACATTGAGTGTATTAAAACTATCTATATGATTAAAATTGATAGATGAAAAGGTATCGTTTGTATTTGAATGTGCATTTCCATTAGGA
Source organism: Campylobacterota bacterium (assembly GCA_011330645.1). GTDB lineage: Bacteria > Campylobacterota > Campylobacteria > Campylobacterales > Sulfurovaceae > Sulfurovum. The sequence goes on from DRQB01000150.1 coordinate 3,207, forward strand.
TTGGCAAATGTATCGTATTCATTTTCTGCATCTATAATAGTATGGGATAAATCAATTTTGTTACTTTCATTGATATTCAATCCTAATTGCAGGTTGGTTGTTTTGTTTTTATATCCATCATCTTCAAAATCATCAATATTTTGACCTTTTGGCGCTTGCGCTGTAAATCCATCTGTATCGACAACATTATGACTAATTTTGAAGTGATAGTTTTCTGTTGCTGATGAGAGAGCTACACCATATTGATTGGTATTAAATGAACCTCTTTGGGCATAGATGGAACCATGAACACCATGCTTTGCTTTTTTAGTAATAATGTTTATGACTCCAGCAGATGCATCAGCACCCCAGACACCTGATTGTGCCCCTTTGACCACTTCAATTTGTGCTATATCGCTGACCATCAAATGCTCAAATGGAGCACCATTTAGTCCTGTAATATCGTTATAACGTACTCCATCAATGAGTACAAGTGTTCTTTTGCTGTCCATACCTCTAAGTCTTACAGACGAGCTTTTACCTAAACCACCATTACTTGTAAAAGAGATTCCAGGGAGAGCGTTTAATGCTTCAGTTACAGTTGTGTAACCTCTCTCTTCTATGTCTTGTGCTGTAATTACATCTATATTTGATGTGACATTTTTAAGACTCTGTGTTGTTTTGGTTGCCGATACAACGGTAATGTCTTGAAGGATTTCTTCCGCAAATGTATGTGTTGTTAAAAGTAATGAAGCCGCAATGAGGCTAAGTGTTTTGGTTGTCATTGTTTATTTCCTGATAAGTATGTAGGTCAGGGTGCCCTCACCCCGACGTTAATTTTAAATAATGAGCATATCTCTATTCATAGTAAATGTCAGGGTAAGGGTACCCCGACCTACGAAAATAATGCAAAGTAATGTGGTAGTGTAAATTTATAGAGTTTGTAAAGGAGGAGCAGTTTTATGGGGTACTAAATCATACGCAAGTTTATGGTACTGATAGTTACTGTCAAGCGTACACAACTTATGCAAAGTAGAGTACATCGCTATAACGGCAAGGGAAAAGTACTGTTTAGTATGACCACGTAAATATTTCTTCATGCGCGAATTGTACCTAGTATATCTTACTATTAAATTAAATAAAGTATAATCGCTCTAATTATTTACAGGAGATTTTTATGGCAATTGAAACAGTTCAAACCACAGACGCATTTAAAGCATTGGTAACAGAAGTTACTTCACAAGCAGGGTATAAAGAGCCTATGGCATTTGGTATTGCACGTGTAGACAGAGGGCAGAAGAATGCAGAGAAAATCTTACAGGCAAACTTTGGACTCATCAACTGGAAAGAGAACTTTGGTTCAGCAGCAGTGTTCATCAAAGCACTTCAAGAGGCTAAAATAGCTGTAGACTTTTCTGGTTCTGAATTTGTAGCGACTATCAATGAAAACTTTGTAAACAATGCTATGGCAGCATTTGCACCATATTTGGCAGAAGCAACAGGTGATGCACATAAAAATGTTCAAGTCATCAAAACACTTGCAAACATGGAAGACATCGGTAA
>DRQB01000151.1 GCA_011330645.1 Campylobacterota bacterium
ACAGAAATGAAGAAGCGCTTGTGGCTCAATTGGATAGAGCATCAGACTTCGGATCTGAGGGTTAGAGGTTCGAGTCCTCTCAGGCGTACCATTAAATAGATTAAAAATGTTATTTATTATTATTTTTTCGTGCACTCATAGCTCAGCTGGATAGAGCATCGCCCTTCTAAGGCGAGGGTCTTAGGTTCGAATCCTAATGGGTGTACCACTACTTTTTATTGTTTAGACAAACAATCACATGCGGATGTGGTGAAATTGGTATACACGCCAGACTTAGGATCTGGTGCTTTACGGCGTGGAGGTTCGAGTCCTCTCATCCGCACCATCTACTTTTATAATCCAAATTTTCAATCAATCAACTTTTTTAAAAATCATAGTATAATATTTTTATTCACATATTAGGATTTTTCATGGACAAGAGTTTACTGATTTTTATTGCTATTGGCTTAGGGGCACTTTATTTAGTGACAAATTTTATTGGTGATATCCAAGCAGAGGATGATGCTTATAAAAATAATGAGTATGCCGTAGAACATAAATATGATCAATATCATCAGGTAGATAGTATAGGACAGCCTATATTGGTATTTGATAATGCACCGCTAAAGACGCAAATAGATGCATGGCAAGCGAGTGAGCTGAAGCAAGAATTTCTTGAACTTTTTCCTGATTATTCAGAGATGAAAAAATTTGTGAAAGAACGAACCAGAGGAGATGCTTTACAGACAAAAATTCTTAAGATTATTGAGAATGTTGAAGGAAAGTTTTTTTCTGGGACAGTAAATGCAGAACAAGCCAAGCAAATGCTTGACTCATTAAAATAAGTGTAACTAGGTCTTAGTTACACGGGTCAGACATCAGATTTCTATCTTGGTAAAGATAGACTTCTACACGTCTATTGAGAGCTCTATTTCTTGCAGAATCATTTGGTGCAATCGCTTTAGAGTATGAACATCCTTTTGTATATGGACGACCATTAACTGCTAAGAGGTTACCCACTGTAGCTGCTCTTCTTTGAGAAAGACCTTGATTATATGCATAGCTACCTCTGTTGTCTGTAAATCCAGCAACTCCTACAATAGTTTGAGGGTAATTACGTAAAAGTCTTGCCACGGTATTTACCTTAGCCTTGGCACGTGACTGTAGTTTAGATGACCCTGTGGCAAACATCATTTTATCTCTAAACATCAACTTCACATAAGAATCTGTTTTTGAAACGATAATGTTTCTATTGGGATCAAGTGCAGCAAGTGGGTCATTATCAACACCTGTACCTAAAGCACGCGCAATTTCGTTTGCTTGTCTATCAAGAAGATATCCTGCTCCACCACCTAGTGCAGCACCTGCAAGAGCACCTATCGCAGCACGTCTGTTCTTATGTTTTCCTTTGGTGTTGTATCCAATAAGTGCACCAGCAATAGCACCTGTGAGGGCACCTGTTTTGGTACGATTGTAACTGCCATCTTCTACAAGCCCTGGTTGGTTATAACATCCACCGAGCATGAAAGCTGCCACTGTAGCAGCCAACATAGGTTTAAATAATTTCATTTTTGATCCTTATATTGTTTGATAAAATTGAGGCTACTGCCATCCACCTGTTTGTCTTGGTTGTTCGCCGCCTGCAGCATTACCGATGGCACCACCTGCTAAGGCACCTAGAACAGCACCTGCAGCAATATTACTACCACTACCATCACCAACATTTCCCCCTATGACTGCACCTGTTACAGCACCTACAGCGGCACCAGTTTGGGTATTAGGGTTAGAAAGCGTATTTTGATTGACACATCCGCTTAAGAGTGCTAGGCTTGCACCAGAAGCAAGAAATAATTTAAATATTTTTGTTTTCATTGCGTATCCTTTTTAATAATTGTGATTTATTATAACATGAAATTGTGGTGAATTGTGGGGATTTTTATTTTTGTTTTATTTTTTCATACCATTGCCAAAGCGTTTTTTCAAAACCGATCTGTTGGGTATGATAGAAACGAAGAGGCGTATGCATATACTTTTGTTGTACCCAACCTGAAAAATCATGTGGATAAAGATACGTTTTTGCATGTGTTTTAATATGTGAAGGAATAGGGTGTATTTCTCCCTCTTTGATAGCCTTTAGTGCCGAATTAATAGCCATATAGGCACTATTTGACTTAGGGGAGGAGGCGAGGTAGATAACCAGTTGCGAAAGGCTTATTCGGGCTTCTGGATAGCCTATGTGCTTGACAATGTTCAGTGTCGAAGCAGCAAGGTTAAGAGCAGGGGGGTTTGCATTGCCTATGTCCTCACTGGCAAGTATAGTAAGCCGTCTGGCAATGAACTCAGCAGGTTCCCCACCATCTACAAGTCTTGCGAGATAATAGATGCTTGCATCGATGTCTGAGCCACGTATACTCTTTATCATCGCAGAGGTAAGTTCGTAGTGGCTTTCGCTCTCTGAGCTTCCTGCCTGCATAGCATGTGGACGGATTTGTTTGAGTATTTCCAGAGTGATAGTCTGTGTGATGGTAGAAGCACTCTCCAAGAGGTTAAGCATAGCGCGTACATCTCCACCCGAAGAGAAAACAAGATACTCTTTTGCTTCTTCTGTGACAGCTATATTTTCTGTAGAGAGTATGCTCTCCAAATATGCAGTCATCTCTTTTTCTGAGATACTCTCAAGTGCAAAAAGATGTGAGCGTGAACGCATGGCAGCAGTGAGTGAATAGTAAGGATTCTCTGTAGATGCTCCTATGATGAGGGCGGCATTGTTTTCCATAAAAGGAAGTAGTACTTCTTGTTGGTTTTTACTAAGCCTATGGACTTCATCTATAAAGATAAGTGGTTTTTGTAAAGCATTGGTATATTCTTTAAAAATTTTACGTAGATCTTCTATCTTGAGTGTGGTTGCATTCATCTCATAAAAAGGACGCTCAAATATGGAGGCAATGACTCTGGCTATAGTCGTCTTACCACACCCCGGAGGGCCATAGAAGAATGTATGTGGCAATGCATCAGACTCTATGAGTTTACGTAGTACAGCATTTTTACCCAGTAGGTGAGCTTGTCCTATAAGCGCATCAAGGGTTTTGGGACGATATTTGAGCGCAAGATTTACCATGGTTAGTCTTTGTATTTATACTTTTTGGTTTTTTCTTTGAGTTTTTTATTCTCTTCTTCTTGTTTTTTGGCATTCACTTCATTTTTAATAGCAGCCATTCTATTGGTACGCCAACGTTTCATAAATTTATGGACATCATCATACTCTCTGCGTGTAAAATAGCGTGTTTTATTTTCTGGAAGGTTATTAAGTTCTATCCCACCAAAAGCGACACGTTTCAAGTC
>DRQB01000152.1 GCA_011330645.1 Campylobacterota bacterium
ATTTGGAAGGTGTGAAGGTGTATGAAGAGGAAGTGTTGGTGGATGAGAAGATTCACTCTTCGTCATAGCTGTAGGGTGTTGTACCCTGCCCATCGGAAATACCCTTGGGGGGCACAACACCAAAAATATGAATTTTAATCAAAACTTTAATTCCACAATAAACTTCAAGGTGTTGTCATGGGACAACACCCTACAAAAATACTTTTAAATCAAACAGAAGTAACTTTTCATCTTAATGCTCCCGCATCATAGAGACAGAGAAAAAAGCATCTATCACTCGATATACCAAAACAATTACGCCTAAAGAACCAATCACTATCGCTATCTCTCCCCAGGAGGGCATAAAAAAGATAATATCTTTCAGTGGTTCATACTCTCCATACTTTTCAAAACCTACACCAAATCTGTCACTCATCGGATAGGCATTACCACCATAAACAAAAATCATCCTACCTAAGTATGTCCCCACAATAATCGAGAGTGATGCAAAAACCTTTGCTGTACTGTTTGTCATGTCTTTAAAAAGCAAAGCAAAAGGGATAGCCACAGCCAAAAGAAGATAAGCATAAAAATAAAATTTAAAATCACCAAATAAGATAATTGCTGCCCATTTTTTATCTATAAAAAGATACGCCGTAGCCTCATACGCACCTAAAGTAATCACAGAATAGAGTGTGATTTTTTTAATCAACTCCATCATGGTTGCACATTTGCTTCTGTCTGTGTTACGGTAGATGAGAAAGGTATACAGTATCATCACAGCAGCCGAAGCTGTAAAGGCTGACACCATAAAATAAAGTGTTAAAAGAGGATAGGTTGTCCATAAATGTCTTGCGGAGTTCATATCAAAAAGTTTAGCTTGTACGTAAAATTCTAAAAACTCAACACCTAAACTTATGACTAAAATAGGAAGTGCCATTTTTTTTGCTAGCTCAGTATGATGACTCAAAAGCAAGTAAATTTCAAATATGATTACAGGGATATAGATGAGATACAGCGGAAGCATTAACCACATCCCAGAACTAAAACGCGGAGACAAAAACATCCAGTGCAAGTGAAAGACATTTAAATCCATCATGATGGTAAAGAGCCCTGCAAGTATCATCCCTAAACCCAGTGTTAAAAAACCAGCAGCCGTTTTTTTGATGAGTGTAATATCTAAAAGTTCCGCAAGTGCCACAAGAAAGATAATACCTGATCCGACATAAATCATATACATATAGTTTACAATATAAAGAGACCAAGGTGCTTCTCTTTTTACCTCTCCTCCATGACCAAACACTGCTTCCCTCATGGCAGCAGCTACTTCTCTACTGCCTGGTGCCATGCCTGCATCAAATGCTGTGGCAGACACAAGGAAATAACGTTCTATAAAAACATAAATGACGCCTATCAATGCTATGCATAAAAAAGCATACGCAAGATAAAGTACTTTATCATTGAGAAGAAGTTTTTTCCATGAGACATGATTGACCTCAACCCCTGCTATTGTATGTTTTGCCATTGCGGTTTCCTTTTTGCTTTTGCCATCTCTATGATAGGTTTAAATTCATCCCAAGTATAGATATTGGTACCTTCATCTACAGAGTTCATCGCATAATTTTTATCATGTTCGGGTAGCATATAAAAAAGTTTGGGTACCGTACCCTCAGACTCTTTCAAGACATAAAATTTCCTCTCTTTAAGCATCTGTATGAGTTCACCCTCTTCATCATCCAAATCACCAAAAAGTCTTACTTTGGTCGGACAAGTCGCTTGACATGCTGTAGTGGTTTCTCCATTGACAATACGTGTATCGTAACAGAAAGTACATTTGTCCACTGCCACATGGGTATCATCTACAAAACGTGCATCGTAAGGACAGGCTTCCATACATCCTTTACATAAGATACACGTATCCTTGTTTGTCATCACGATACCACCCAAAGCAAAATAACTAGCACCTGTAGGACAGACATCGACACAGGGTGCGTCTTGACAATGGTTACACTGTGAAGGATGCAGTGCCACAAAAGGTTCTCCAAAAATACTCTTCTCAGACTGTGTCACCCATATACGCTGTTTGTCTGCACCTAATTGTACACCATTTTCTTCTTTACAGGCTACTTCACATGCCTTACAGTCAATACAACTCTGATAATCTAAAGCCATTGCAAAATTCATATTATCCTACCTTTTTGATATCTACAATCGTCTCATGCATCGCTGCTGAGCCAAATACAGGTTCTATGGTGTCTTCTATAATCATATTATCACTCGCACCATTTCTATAGCCAAAGGTTAGCCCTGAAGATTCCGAACCAAATCCATGGACATAAAACACCACATCAGGCACTATTTTGATAGTAGGATACGCTTTAATATAAACCTTTCCCACAGAACTTTTAACCTCAACGATATCTCCATATTTTATGCCTCGTTCCTCTGCTTGTTTTTTATTAATCCAAAGATAATTCTCTTTCATGACATCTAAAAGCATTATGTTATTGGCTGTGGAGTTTTGGGTCTGTTGCGCATGTCTACCCGTAATAAATTTAAATTTGTTCTTGGGCGTTGGCGTATACTGCTCATCCTTCCATGTGGGCATAGGATCAATGCCATTTTTTTCCATCACCGGTAGATAACACTCTACCTTCCCTGAATGGGTACCAAGATTTTTCTTTAAAGAAGCTATCTCTCTTTCATCAATACAGGTATCTTCTGCATTGAGTTTATCTTCTCCTCCTGGTGTGGTATAGTATTTTTTATCTTCTGGATAATAGATATACTCGTTTTCTGATATTTTCTTAAAATAGCTATCCATCTCTGGATAAAAGACACCCTTTTCCTTCAATGTTTTATAGGCTTTCTCTCCATACTCTTCTTCTATGAGCTCTTTATTTATCTCTTCTTGTGTGTGCTCATAAGCTAACGCTAAATTAAAGTTTCCATCTTCATAGGTTTCATCGAATCCATCATCTTCTACTGCTTCTTTAAGAGATGCATCATGTTTCATAGAAACTTCAAACAGGGGTTTAGAGATTTTTTCACTTAAGCCCTTGAGTATGGCAATGACTGGTTTGGTTTCATAGAGTGGATTGATTACTTTATTTCTAAGTACAATGGCAGGCTGCACACCTGCAAACGACTTAACAGGGTCTTCTCTTTCCAGATATGTACACTCAGGGAGTACAACATCTGACATCATAACCGTATCACTTGGCATCGTGTCGATGGTCACAACAAGATCCATTTGTTCAAACATTTTTCTAGTTTTAGCAATATTGGGTACAGACTGCATAGGATTTTGTTTATAACAAAACATACTTCTCACAGGGTAAGGACTTCTACCTTCTATAATCATATTTCTAAACCCTATCCAAGTACCACTTGTACCCACAAAGGTTGCTTCTTTTTTATCTGCTCTTCGTTGTATATTGGCATAAATAGGCACTTCTACCGTGTGTTTACCCAAAGGCAGTTTTTTACCAAAAACAATACCTCCTTTGACATCAATACCCCCACCTAGCGCAGAAAATATAGCTTGTGCACGTCGAAGTTGAAAATCCTGCTTACTCCACGCTGTTCGTCTCCCTTGATAATAAATAGCACGTGGTGCATGTGCCATAAAATCTCTTGCAATTGTCTTTATGGTATCGGCATCTATACCTGTTATTTTTTCTGCCCACTCTGGAGTATATTGATTCTCTAAAATATGTTTTTTATAGCGTTCAAATCCATTCATATTTTTATGTACAAATGCTTTATTGTAAAGTACCTCTTTTAGTACCACATACGTCAAAGCTAAAACAAAAGCAAGATCAGTGCCTACTTTAATCCCTAACCACTTGTCTGCATGCACTGCGGTATTGGTATATCGTGGGTCTACTACAATGAGTTTAAGACCTCTACCTCTGGTACGCTTGAACATATCCATAGTATCTGGGGTTAAAATAGCTTCTGCTCTATTGGCTCCAGCCATGATGACATACTTGGCATTCTCCATATCTGCTTTACCATAGGCACCAAGCGTAAGTCCATAACCCTTAATAGTTGTTTTAAGACAGATAGAAGAGTGGTTGACAAAATTTGTTGAACCTAACAAATCTCCCATGAATTGGGTAAAGGTATGCTCTCCCATACCCTCTCCTGCACAGTAAGAGATAGTAGAACGATTATCTTTTTCCTCATCTATAATCTGTTTTAGACCTTTAAAGTTTTCAGTACCATTTAAAATAGCACTATACGCTTCATCCCATGTGGCTCGTCTGAACTTTCCTTCACCTTTTTTACCCACACGAATGAGAGGATACTTCAGTCTATCGGGGTCATACAAGGCATGAATACCAGCATCACCTCTGGCACAAAGCATATTTTTTGATTTAGGGAAAAGAGGATTGGGGTCAAGTTTTTTAAGTACACCATTTTCAACACTTGCCCATGCAGCACATTTATTAACACACATTTCACAAAGTGTGGCTATTTTCACAGTAGAGTGAGAAGGTTCTTTATCCTCTGCAAACATACTCGTGACCGTTGCTGAACTTCTTCCCACAATGCTTAAAGCTACAGAACCTTGCAAAAACTTCCTACGTGATATTTCAACTTGCATAGCACTTATCTCCTTGTCGAACTACACATAGTGTATCACAAAAAGAAGTTCATAGTATAGTTAAATATAATAATTTAATTTAAAAAAGTATAAATAAAAGTGATATGTTACGATACACATCATCAAAATATATGCAGTATTATATCGACGATTTAAAGATTATATTAATACCTTCAAATCATTTAAATCAAACAAAAGAAGCGTATTAGATTTCATACCCAGTAACTCTTTAGAAAATCCAGACTTAGAAAAAAGTGCGTAAACATCTACTTTTATGCCTGATTCGGCTGCTTTTTGTTTGAGTTTGGTGAGTTCATTTTTACATACCGTTCGATCTTTATACTTACACTCGCCCAGTATAATCTTTTTACTTTTAGTCACTGCTAAGATGTCAAATTCACTATAAACATTCCAATAAGAACCGGAAGAAAGGATAGGCTCTTTATTCTCATAATAATGTAACAATAAATCATTACAAAGCTGTTCATAAACTAAAGAACGCAGACGTTCATAGTGTTGCTCGAAATTCTCTAAAAACTTCTCACCTTTTGCCTGCATCAAATCTTTTCTATAATAGGTTACAAATCCAAACCAAAAACGCATAAAAGGTTGAGTAAAACGAAGTTTGTCCTGTATGCGATATGCACGTTGATCCTTGGGAAGTTTATGTTTGGGATGTGTACGTAATGGTGATTCTCGACTATACTCTACTTTTAAAATATCTAAAGAAACAAGCTCAGCAATAATCTTTTCTCCTGTCCCTTCACTTAATTTTGCTTTTCTCAATACCGAATAAAGTTTACCATCACCACGTGCCACAGCCACAAGTACTTCACGGTAAGGTGTCTCTAAAAGATACGAAGGTGACACCAAATTCTGAAAATTTATAAAGTTTTCTACAAAATTAGATTCCACCATAGAAAAAACATCATCAAAATAATCCCATTCAATACTCTCATCTATACCACCCAAAATAGAAAAATATTCAATCGCTTGTTCTAACGAAAGATATGAAAAATGTTGATAAAATGTTTGAAATGATGTTTTGATGAAGTACCTTTATAATATATATGAAACTATTCTAACATATCTTATCTGTAATTATTTTGTAAAATTATGGTATGATTAATTTTTAATCAAAATAATTATTGAAGAGTCTATAAAATGGAAACATTTTTCACCACATCAGATAAAATACAACATATCATTAAGAGTTTTAACTTAACAAAAACACTCTTTGTCTCTTCCATTATCATTGGAGAAGCAAATACAGGGAAAAAGACCCTTGCACGATACCTCTTTCCTGATGCCATATTCGTTTCTGGAGAAAATCAAGAAGAAGTTGCACTTGCATTAGAAAGTTATGATGAATTAATTATCTCAAATTTTGAAAAACTTTCAAATCAAAGTCAATTGGATTTTTCCAATAAACGTATTATTGCTACCGCTGATTACATGGGGAATCCCCATACAGTAGATGAACTTTTTGCCTTTATCTATACTATGCCCCCACTGCAAGAACGTCCTGATGATGTAAAATTTTTACATCGTTTATTTGTTAAAGAAGCAGAATCAACACTGATGTTAAGTAAAAACAATACTTTGATTGATACTATACCTTTGGACCTTACTGCCAATACCAAAAGTCTGAAAAAATCTATATATTATCATCTTATTAAACAAACGATGCATATTGGTGATATTAAAGAAATGCTTCATGACTACCTTTTTACTCACTTGGAAGGAAATAATAATTATAGAATACATTTGGGACTTTATGAAATACCTCTCATTCAAGCAGGACTTAAAAAGTATGGTTCACAATTACAGCTTTCTCAGGCACTTGGTATCAATAGAAATACCTTAAGAAAAAAGATTCATGAACATCATATTGATTAGGATTTTGCATGCAAATAAATTTTGAATCATTTGTAGAATGGGATAACAGCCCATTTATACTTTTTAATCATTTAGGAAAAATTATTTATCTCAATAATGCAGCAGAAATCCTTTTTGGTTATGTATCAAAAAAAGAACTTTATGATATTGCACTCTCTTATGCCCCTCAAAATTTTGGCTATAAAACGACAACCCTTTCACTCACCTATGACTCTTTTATGTTTTATGCCATTACCGTTGGATATGAAAATGAAGAACAACTTTCTTTACGTCTATACAATGCTCCACGACTAAAACCGACAAAAAAACTAGAAAGAGACAAACTTATTGTTACAGATATCAATATACTTCTTGAAGCGAATATTGCTCTGTTTAAGACAAAAAACAATAATAAACTTACACTCCTCACAGACCAAGACTTACCACCTTTTAAAATGGATCAAAATAATTTTTCTAAACTTCTTAGGAAAACATTAGATACATTTAGAGCATCTGATTCTATTGATATTTCTCTCAAACTTCTTATTGGGCAGCATCTTATTATTGATAATAACAAAGAAGCAATTGTAAAACTTTCGATTAAGGCAAATGGACGTTATGCAGATGCAGATGCAGAAATACACACTTTAGCTACGCAAAGTCAAATTAAATGTATTACAAAAGAATTTTCTATAGACTTAGAAATACCTCTTATACGTTAAAATGATTTAATAAATACGTCAAAGTACCCTATTGATTAAAAATTAATCAGTTTTAAGCTTCTTAAAAAATAAAACCATGCTACTATCTATTTGTAAAATTAATTTAAAGGAATCAGCATGAAATTAAAACTTTCAGCTCTAATGGCGTTGTTCTTGCCAATCTTTGCAATGGCCGAAGATAAACTAGACACAGGGGACACAGCATGGATGATGATGTCTACAGCACTTGTATTGCTTATGACACCAGCAGGTTTAGCACTATTCTATGGTGGTATGACAAGATCTAAAAACGTATTAAACACATATTCTATGGTTATGGGTGCATTTGTACTTGCTATGGTAGTATGGATTGTTGCAGGTTATTCAATTGCATTTGGGACAAACGAAAGTGCATCACTTCAAAATGTATTTGGTGGATTTGGTAATGTAATGTTAGATGGTATCAAGTGGACTGACCTAAGTGGCACATACCCAACCTATGTATTTGTTGCATTCCAAGGTACATTTGCTGCGATTACTGTAGCGATTGCTTCAGGTTCAGTAATTGGACGTATGAAATTTTCTACATGGATGGTAGTCGTAGCCCTTTGGGGACTTGTTGTATATGCGCCAATTACTCACATGGTATGGGGTGGTGATGGTGCTTACCTTTTTGATGCAGGTGCACTTGACTTTGCTGGTGGTACTGTTGTACATATGAATGGTGGTTTGGCTGGTCTTGTTCTTGCTATCTTAGTAGGTAAAAGAGCGGGTTACCCTAAACAAGCGATGAAACCTTACAGTATCCTTCTTACTGCTGCTGGTGCAGCTCTATTATGGTTCGGTTGGTATGGATTTAATGCTGGTTCAGCATTTGGTGCAAATGCAGTTGCAGGTGTAGCGTTACTTACAACCACAATTGCCACAGCAGCAGCTGGTCTTACATGGATGTTCATTGAATGGTTTGTATTTAAGAAACCTACACTTCTAGGCATTGCATCTGGTATCGTTGCTGGTCTTGTTGCTATTACTCCAGCTGCAGGTTTTGTAGGTGTTGGTGGTGCATTTATCGTAGGTATCGGTGGGTCAGTGATTGGTTTCTTTGGTGTTGTTGTACTTAAAAAAATGTTTAAATATGATGATTCTTTAGATGCATTTGGTATTCACTTCCTTGCAGGTCTTTGGGGTGCACTTATGACAGGTGTACTTGCACTTAATGATAAAGATCTTCTTTGGGATGGGCCAATGAAAGAATCAGGAGACAGAATGGGTCAATTTATGGTTCAACTTCAGTCTGTAGCTGTGGTTGCACTTTGGACACTTGTGGGTACTGTAGTAGTTTACTTTATAGCTTCTGCACTTACTGGTGGAGGAAGAGTAGATGCTGAGACTGAAGAGATTGGTCTTGATGAAACACTTCACGGTGAAAGAGTAGTAAACGACTAATCAGTCGTTTACTTCCATAGATAAATAAAGGATTTAAATATGAAAAAAATTGAAGCAATTATCAAACCATTCAAACTAGAAGATGTCAAAGATGCGCTAGTTGAAGCAGGTATTGAAGGTATGACTGTATCTGAAGTAAAAGGTTACGGAAGACAACAAGGACACTCAGAACTCTACAGAGGTGCAGAGTATGTTGTTGAGTTTATTCCTAAAATTAAAATAGAAATCGTTGTATCAGGTGATGACTATGCACAAAAAGCGGTAGATGCTATTGCAACTGCCGCTAAAACTGGAAAAATTGGTGATGGTAAAATATTTGTTAGCACGATTGATTCAGTACTAAGAATCAGAACAGACGAAACAGATACTGACGCACTATAGTCACTGAGATAAGGCTCTTGCCTTATCTAGTTTAATCATGCTCTATGATTAAAAATTAATCAAAAATTTACAACTGGAATAAAAAATAATCAATTTTTTGTCTATTAACTAATCAATAAAGACTTTTCAAGCATTTCTATAACCGTTATACTACGCTATCAAATAGTAAAAGGATAAATAGATGGAGATGAATTATGTGATCGATACGCTCTTTGCTCTTTTTGCAATGACGTTGATTATCTTTATGGTACCTGGCTTTGCTATGTTAGAAGCTGGTCTAGTAAGAACAAAAAATGTCACAGCAGTGCTCACAGTAAACATTATGGTATATGCTGTAGCATCAATAGCTTTTATGCTCATAGGTTACTCTTTAGCATTTGGAAGTTGGGACAATGATGGCATGAGTAAATGGGCAGCCTTTCTCTTTCAGATGGCATTTGTAGGGAAAACTGTCAATATTATGTCTGGAGGGGTAAGTGAAAGAACGCGTATCGTACCCCTTGCATTCTTTACAGTCATCATGGCTGCATTCATCTATCCACTTGTGGTCAATGTAACATGGGGAGCAAATATGCTCTCAGGAACCATATTTGATATCTCAGCTATGCATGACCTTGCAGGATGTACTGTTATCCACTCTACAGGTGCATGGGCACTCCTTGCTGCCATACTCATAATAGGTCCTAGACGAGGACGTTATACTAAAGATGGTCGTATTAAAGTGATACCTGCTTCAAATATCCCACTTGTCGTTTTAGGTGCCCTACTTCTTTGGATAGGTTGGTTTGGATTTAATGGTGGTTCTGTGGGTTCTATCTCAAGTAAAGAAAATGCTGATTTGGTTGCCCTAACCATCATGAATACCAATACAGGTGGACTCGCTGGAGCACTTATTGTTGCCATTATAATGTACATACAATACAAACGATTTGACATCACTATGATACTCAATGGTGCACTGGGGGGATTAGTCTCTGTAACTGCAGGTGCAGATATGTTTGATATGTATGCACCTATCTATGTGGGTGCTATTGGTGGTGTTATTGTAGTTTATGGTGTAGCACTATTTGATACACTAAGACTTGATGACCCGGTAGGTGCACTCTCCGTTCATTTACTTAATGGTATTTGGGGAACGATTGCTGTGGCACTCTTTGCAGATGTTTCGTTATGGGTACAGATTAAAGGTGTATTGGTTGTAGGTATCTTTGCCTTTACTGCTTCATTTGTTGTCATGTATGTTATTAATAAAATCATACCATTTAGGGCATCAGACGATGAGCAACTCCAAGGTTTAGATATTGAAGAGTGTGGGCTTGAAGCTTACGCTGAATTTAAAAAGAGTATATAAGATAAAGGATAAGAAATGAAAAAAATTGAAGCAATTATCAAACCATTTAAACTAGATGAAGTCAAAGAGGCACTTGTAGAGGTAGGTATAGAAGGTATGACGGTATCAGAAGTAAAAGGTTATGGAAGACAACAAGGACATTCTGAGCTATATAGAGGCGCAGAATATGTGGTAGAATTCATACCTAAAGTCAAAATAGAAATTGTTGTCAGTAATGATGATTATGCAAAAAAAGCTGTGGAAGCCATAGCCAGTGCTGCCAAAACAGGGAAAATAGGTGATGGCAAGATATTTGTCAGTAGTATTGACTCTGTATTACGTATCAGAACAGATGAAGAAAATGAAGATGCTCTGTAGGATTGGCTTTAGCCGACCTACACTTGTTTAAATTTTTCTATCTGTGCTTCACTTCCTACAATTTCCCACATTACACTATCTATACCAAAATCACGTTCATACTGCGATATACTAAGCTGTTTAAGTGTATAGAGTGTTTTATCTACTTCACTATAGGATGTAGAAAACTGATAACTACTCTCCTTTTCATACACCATAAGATTTGCAACTTTGAGTACATTTTTCACAGACAAGGCATAGGCTCTTGCCATACCTCCCGTACCCAGTTTGATACCACCAAAATAGCGTACTATCATTACTGCACAATTGACTAGATTCTCCCCACGTAGTACATTGAGTG
>DRQB01000153.1 GCA_011330645.1 Campylobacterota bacterium
CTCTAAAAACTTGAATAAAAAAAAGATATAATTTTAATAGTGAAGAAATGTGAATAGTTATCACTGCTAATTATTCTAACAAACAACGATAATCTGGGTACTAAAGTAGTTTTTCACAGTTTCATGTCAAACTACTACTATCTACTAATATTATTAAAAATAAGGAAAGTCAATGAAGATTAAAGCAAATAAGCAAATCATAGAATCCATACTTATTAATTTACAACCTTTTTTAGAAAAAAAAGATGCAAGTCAAATTACATCTCATATTCTTTTTAAAACAGAAAATAATAAATGTGTTATCAAAGCAACAGATTCTGAAATTGGTTTAAAAATTGTCACGGACAATATTAATATAGAAGCTGAAGGTGCTTTTACTGCTAATGGTAAAAAACTTTTAGATATTGTACGTATTTTAAAAGATGATGAAATTATTTTAGAATTATTAGATAGTACACTTATTATTAAACAAAAAAATTCTAAATTTAAACTTCCGACTTTTGATCCAAATGCTTATCCAGATTTTCCAAGCATTGAAGATAAACCACAAATTTCTTTGGACTCTTTAGCACTGATTCAAAATCTTAAAAAAATCTCACCGGCAATTGATACCAATAATCCAAAATTTGAACTTAATGGTGCTTTGATTAATATCAAACATGATTCAACTGATTTAGTAGGAACAGATACAAGAAGATTAGCTATAGCATCCATACCAGGAAATAATTCTGAAACCTTATCTCTAATTGTTCCTAAAAAAGCTATTTTAGAAATACAAAAACTTTTTTTAGATCAAATCAATATATTTTTTGATGAAACAAATCTTATTATTTCAAATGAAAACTACTTTTTTTATACAAGATTAATTAATGGTAAATTTCCAGATTATCAACGTATTGTGCCAACATCTACAAAACATCAAATTACCCTTCCTAAAAAAGAGATGATTGATGCTATTAAAATGATTACCACTATTTCACAAGAAATTAAAATGATTTTACTTTCTGATACTATCATTTTTGAATCTTTAAGTGCAGACAATGTTGAAGCAAAAACAGAATTGGAAATCAATACAAATTTATCAGACAAATTTGAACTCTCTTTTAATTCTAAATATATTTTAGATTTTATCTCACAAGTTACTAAAAATGAATTTACTATTGAATTCAATGAACCCTCTCTACCATTTATCGTTAAAGACGATAATTTTATTACAATCATCATGCCAATTGTGGCATAAAAGGAATAGCGTTATATGAGTGAAATTTCA
This sequence comes from Campylobacterota bacterium, assembly GCA_011330645.1. Lineage (GTDB taxonomy): Bacteria > Campylobacterota > Campylobacteria > Campylobacterales > Sulfurovaceae > Sulfurovum. The sequence continues at coordinate 1,271 of DRQB01000153.1, forward strand.
ACAAAATATATTTTTGTTACAGGTGGTGTACTTTCTTCTTTAGGAAAAGGTATCACTGCTGCAAGTATAGGTACATTATTAAAACATACAGGACAGCGTGTAGGTGTTCTCAAATTAGATCCATACATTAACGTTGACCCAGGTACTATGTCTCCCCTAGAGCATGGAGAAGTTTTTGTTACCAAAGATGGTGCAGAAACAGACCTAGATTTAGGACACTATGAAAGATTTTTAGATACATCTTTGACACAAAACAATAACTTTACTACAGGACTCGTTTACAAAACAGTCATAGAGAATGAGCGTAAAGGTAAATACCTTGGAAAAACTATTCAAGTAGTTCCTCATATCGTGAATGAAATTAAAGAGCGTATTTTTCGTGCTGGAGAGGGTAAAGATATTCTTATCGTTGAACTTGGAGGAACTACTGGAGATATTGAAGGTCTTCCTTTCCTTGAGACGATTAGACAAATCAAACATGAATTAGGCCGCTCCCATGTCATGAATATTCATGTAACACTTTTACCATACATCAAAGCAGCAGGTGAACTTAAAACAAAACCTACACAACATTCAGTACAGGAGCTAAGACGTATAGGTATTGCACCTCATATGTTAGTACTTCGTGCAGAAGTACCTGTAACGTCTGATATCAAACGTAAAATAGCTTATTCTTGTGATGTTGAAGAGGATTCTGTTATCGTAGCGGAAGATGCATCAACTATCTATAAAGTACCTTTAAACTTTTTGGCACAAGATATTCTTACACCTATTTGTAAACAGTTAGAACTTGATAACTGTGAGCCAAAAATGGATGAGTGGGGTCTTTTGGTTAATAGAATTATTATGCCAAATGATGAAATGAAAATAGCTTTTGTAGGTAAATATTTAGATTTAAAAGAATCCTATAAATCACTTACTGAAGCACTAATTCACTGTGGTGCACACCTTGATACCAGAGTAAACATCAAATGGGTTGACTCAGAGAAAATAGAAGATGATGGTGCAGAGAAATACCTTAATGACTGTGATGGTGTTCTAGTAGCCGGTGGTTTTGGAGAACGTGGTATAGAAGGTAAAATATTAGCGATTGAGTATGCAAGAGTAAATAAAGTACCATTCCTTGGTATCTGTTTAGGTATGCAACTCTCTATGGTAGAATTTGCCAGAAATGTACTTAAATTAGAAGATGCAAACTCTGTAGAATTTAACGAAAATACATCTGCACCTATTATTTATCTTATCGATGAATTTATAGATGCTGCAGGTGCAAAACAGATACGTACTGCAACGACTGCTATGGGTGGAACACTGAGACTTGGTGAGTATGAGTGTGAAACCAAAGAGGGTTCTAATTTACGTGCTGCCTATGATGCTCCAGTCATTTTCGAACGCCATAGACACCGTTATGAAGCCAATCCTAAATATAGAGAATCTTTAGAAGCCAATGGTATGGATATCACTGGTGAATCTCATGGGCTTATAGAGGCTGTAGAAGTGAAAGACCACCCATGGTTCTTAGGTGTTCAGTTTCACCCAGAATTTACATCAAGACTACAAAATGCTAACCCATCTATTTTAGCATTTGTAGATGCTGCACAAAAACATAAAAACACAGAAGCATAATGGTTAAGCCATTAACGCTTCCTGCGTTAGAAATACTTTTACAAAATCGTTTTAAAGAGGGCTTTCTCTCTTTAAAAGATCTCCCTAACCCTTCTACCTTTAAAGATATGGACAAAGCCACAGAGCGTATAGTCAAAGCCATACATAATAAAGAAAAAATAACCATTATTGGTGACTACGATGTTGATGGGGTGACTTCAACCACACTTATGAGACTTTTTTTTGAAGAGATAGACTATAAAATAGAGTGGATTATCCCTAATCGTTTCAAAGATGGTTATGGACTTTCAGCCAATATTATCCCTCGTATTTTGGGTACAGATTTAGCGATTACAGTGGACAATGGTATTTCAGCAGTCTATGCAGCAAAGCTTTGTAAAGAGCAGAGCATAGAGCTTATTATTACCGATCATCATCTGCTTGCTCCTGAAGTGCCTGAGTGTTATGCCATTATCGACCAAAAACAAGAAGCATGTACTTTCCCTTACTCTGATGTGTGTGGTGCACAGATAGCATGGTATCTGATTGCATCACTTAAAAATGCACTGAAAATAAAAATCAATATGATGCCTTATATGGAATTGGTTGCCATCGCTATCATCGCAGATATGATGCCATTACAACACATCAACAGAGCGATGGTAAATGCAGGGATAGAAGCACTCAATAAAAGTAGTAGACCTGCAATAAAAGCTTTTTTGGAACATAGTCAAAAAGAATCACTAAATGCAGAAGATATAGGTTTCTTTTTAGCCCCACTATTAAATTCAGCAGGGCGTATGGATGATGCCAAGTATGCTGTAGAGTTTTTAGCCTCTACCAATATCTATGATGCCAGAGTAAGACTGGGGAGACTCGTGGACTTTAACAATGCACGTAAAGCCACAGAGCAGGAGATAACCATCAAGGCACTAGCTCAAGTGAATCCTGAAGATGAAGTCATAGTTGTAGAAGGTGAGGAGTGGCATGAGGGTGTAGTGGGCATCGTAGCAGCCAGAGTGGCACGACATCATGAAAAACCCTGTATTGTTTTAAGTAACAATGGTGAGGGTATGCTCAAAGGAAGTGGAAGAAGTTTTGGAGCATGTGATTTGTTTGCCATTACAGACAGCTGTAGAAGCCACCTAGAGAAGTTCGGAGGACATCAGGCAGCCATAGGCTTGTCTTTACATTTTGAGAGCTTAGAAGCCTTTAAGAAACAACTGCAAATCAATTATGCTGAGGGTAACTAC